>SKPJ01000589.1 GCA_007119595.1 Myxococcales bacterium | reverse complement strand
GTCCGGATCGACGAGACCACCGTAGACACCGGCCAAGAAGATGTCTTCGAATTCCCCCTCCTCGGGAGTGTAGCGATAGCTCCGCGTTCGCCCCGACTCCTCGATCTGTTCGAGCAGCGCGAAACCGATGTCGACGTCGAGTTCATAGCTCGATCGATAAGTCATGACAGTTCTCCTTGAGACAATGGGCGCAAACCGGTCTTCTCCCGTGAGCCCCCCAAATTGGATTCGATACACCTACGTATAGTGCAAACTCCCGGCGGACTGCGTCGCTTGCCGGCAGGGCCATCAAATTTTTAGGCCTGTGGCGCCTGGCGAAGCGAGAGTATATCGCGGCGCGGATCGACGCGATCGACGACCACTTTGAGCCGCTCCCCGACGGGAACCTCCGTTCGCAAACTGCAACTCGATCTATAAGCACAATCGACGAGGAAAACAGAAGCTCGGTTACCTCGATCGCCATAATGATCGACGACCACGGCGTCCAAAGGGGCTCCGTCGTAATTCGATAAATAGTACAGCAACCAGTAGCGCTCGGTGTCCCGTTGGGTCGTCGACGCCTGGGAGATGGCGCGCTCGCAATTGGCCAACACCTCCAAGATCGATTCCTGGTCGTAGGGAAGTGGTCGTTCCTCGACAAAGGCCTTGATCTGGCGCTGACACACCAGATCGGGATAGCGCCGGATCGGACTCGACGCCTGGGCATAATTGTGGATCCCGAGACCAAAATGGGGGCCGGGCTGACTTGTAATGGTGCCCGGCTTCATGCGGCGAATCTGTGCAAAGGTTCGGGCCACCCCTTCCGGTATCGACAAGATCTCGTCGTCGATCAGGGGACGTTCCGGGGGCTCCTGCGTTCGGTAGATCGCCGGTAACTCATGGCGGGCGCAAAAACGCCCGACCAGGCGATTATTCAAGATCATCAACTCGCTGACCAATGAGTGCGACGGCGTCTCGGTCTCCACCGCCTCCACGCTCACCTTCGGGGTGTCCGTATTGTCGTCGACGTCGATATCGAGATCGGGGAGGTCGAAATAGGCCCCTCCATCCTCGGTGCGCTGGTTGTGGCACTCGCTGGCGATGAACTCCAAATTCTGAAATAGGTCGGCGAAGCGACCGCTTTCATCACCCTGTAGAAGGGCATCGACTTCCCGATAACTAAAGCGGCGATCGACCCTGATGACCGACGAGAACAGCTCCGTATCAGCAATCTCCAGATCTTCGTCAAAGGTCACCAATGTGGTCACGGCGGGGCGAAGTTGTTCGGGCAAAAGGCTCATCTTCCCCTCGCTGAACGCCCGAGGGAACATGGAGATATTGCCCGTGGGAAGATAGATCGACGTCCCCCGCTTCTGGGCCTCGGCATCGAGCCGTGAATCGACGTCGATATAGGCCGCCGGATCGGCGATATGAATCGCCACCTCCCAACCGCCGTCGATGGTGGGACGACACGACAATGCGTCGTCGAGGTCGCGAGACGATGCCGAATCGACGGTCACCGTGGTCCAAGCGGTCATATCGCGGCGTGTCGCCTCCGGTTCCCACGGCTTTTCAGCCAATTCCTCAGCCCGTTGGACCACCTCCGGCGGCAAGTCGGGATCGATGCGAAATTGATGCAGACTCAAATTGTAGTGTTCGTCCCACAATTCGAGCTTGCGCATCAAAAAGAACGCCTTTTGATCCATATGCCCGTCGAGATGGACGTCAATGCGGTCGAGCAGATCGTCGAGGATTTCTTCGGCCTCGTCGCGCCGGTTATAATGCTCGCCGTGGGCCGCAAAATCCTGCAAAAGATAGATGGCATCCCTCAATGCGTCGTGCTCACCGATCAACCCCTCGATATGATCGGCGCGCTCCTCGCGGGGACGCTCGAGGGTGGTGGCGATGGCCTCCAACACGGTCTGGTATTGCCGTTCTTTTTCCAGCCGTGCCTCACGCTGGCGCTTTAGCGAGGCCACCTGTCCATCTGTGCGAGGCTCGAAGCGGCCGTCTCGTCGACTCTTGAAGTAGATGGGGTTGGCGCGGAGGGCGCGGAGCATGGCCAGAATCGTCTCATCCGCCGTATCGGCAAACATCAATTCCGCCAGCTCTTTGGAACTCATCGCCTCGTCGTCCTCTCGGACGAACTCCCACAGCATATCCAACTCCACATCACCGCGCCGACCCTCGATGGTGGCATCCAATGCGGCGAGCTTTGTTTGCGCTCGATCCAGATCCTGCGTCGAACCTGCGTGGAGCATATACGAGATATCGCTGCGGGTGGTGCGCATCTTATCGCCTCCCGCGGTGAGGAGGGCGAGCTTTTTTTTGCCTATCGTATCGGTGACGATCGCCAGTTGGTGTTCCTCTCCGTCATCGAATTCGATAATGGAGCCAATCTCGGGTTCGAAATCCATAAGAGTCCGTCGCGGGGGATGCCGCCGCCGACCGGACGGTCGACGACGACAAAAGATGGTGGTGAGCCGGCCGCTTTTTACCTTGTTCTCATCCGGAAATTCCGGGATCTCCGGATGGGAACTAACTCAGCGAGAGGGTATCGAGATCGTCGGCGACCTCGAATCGGGCCTCCGTCTTTTCCCGAACTTCGGCGAGTTCGACTCCCTCGCTCAACTCGCGCAACACCAGGTGGTCGCCGTCGACATCGAAGACGCCCAGATTGGTGATGATCCGGTCCACCACGGAAACCCCGGTCAGCGGAAGGGTGCATTCCTGGAGAAGTTTCGGTTTTCCTTTGCGCGTGGTGTGGGACATCAAGATGATACAGCGACGGGCACCGGCCACCAGATCCATGGCTCCGCCCATGCCCTTGACCATCTTTCCGGGGATCATCCAATTGGCGAGATCACCGGATTGGCTGACCTGCATGGCTCCCAAAATCGAGACGTCGATATGGGCGCCGCGGATCATCGCAAAGCTCGTCGCACTGTCGAAAAATGCCGAACCCGGCTTGGTGGTAATCGTCTGCTTTCCGGCGTTGATCAGATCCGGGTCCTCCTCTCCTTCAAAGGGAAAGGGCCCGATGCCGAGCAGGCCGTTTTCGCTCTGGAGTACGACTTCGATATCGTCGGGGATATAATTGGCGACCAGGGTGGGGATGCCGATGCCGAGGTTGACGTAGGCGCCATCTTGGAGCTCACGGCTGGCGCGTTGGGCGAGTTGTTCTCGGGAAAGACTCATGGGTGCCTCGAATTGTTGGGGGTCGAAGATAAGTCGTTTCGATTACACAAAGTGATGGCGCTGGCGTTTTAGCTTTTGCGTTCTCGCGTGGTGCGCTGTTCGATCCATTTTTCGTACTCTTTACCCTCGATGATGCGTTGAACGAACACGCCCGGGGTGTGAATTTCATCGGGATCGATTTCGCCGGGCTCCACCAATTCTTCGACCTCGGCGATGGTCACCTTTCCGGCCATGGCCATGATGGGATTGAAGTTGCGAGCCGTGGCGTGAAATACGAGGTTTCCGTGAGTGTCGCCCCGTTGGGCTTTGACGATGGCGATATCGGCGTGCAGCGCTTTTTCCAATACGTAGTGCTCGCCATCGAATTCACGGGTCTCCTTGTCCTCGGCGACCACCGTGCCATAGCCGGTGGGCGTATAAAACGCGGGGATCCCGGCTCCAGCGGCCCGAATTCGCTCCGCCAGGGTTCCCTGGGGATTGAGTTCTACATCGAGCTCACCGTCGAGATATTGCTTTTCGAAGGTCTTATTTTCTCCGACGTAGCTCGAGATCATCTTCTTGATCTGACGATTCTTCAGCAGCGGTCCCAACCCGTAATCGTCGGTGCCGCAGTTGTTGCTTATTACGGTCAGATCCGTGGTGTTTCGTTCGGCGATCGCTCGAATCAAATTTTCCGGATTTCCGCACAACCCAAAGCCGCCGCTCATCACCGTCATTCCATCCTCGATATCGAAGATGGCCTCAGTTGCCGTTTCGTAGACCTTATCCATGCATCATCTCCTCTGTGGGATTGAAGAAGTCACTCGCACATCGCTTGTTTCAACTCCCCCCCTATGTGGCAAATGTTGGACGAACTGGCAAATGTCGATGCCATGGGACACCGATCCATAAGCCCTACCACTGACCACCGAAGCCGACACCGGCGAAAAGATAGGGATATAGACCGGTCTCGACCTTAAAGACGCCATGATCCTTGATGTTGAAGCGCAATCCGGCCGTTAAATTGATCATGGGAACCACGGGGGGAACATCGTTTTCGGTGTCCGGATTTTCGAAGTCGATGGCCTCCTCACTGGGCTCACCGTCCTCCAAAAAACACTCCGGAGGGGCAAAGGTCGCGCTCCCACCACCGAGTCCGGCGTGGCAGGCCGAATCGGGATGGGGCTCGTAGCGCTGGATGTTGTCGATGACGAAACCGGGCCCGATGCCGCCGCCGATATAGGGGGTAAACCAGGGCTCGACATCCCAAAACCAATAGGCGGAAAAGACGACGGACCAGACCTTTAGATCAAACTCCGTCCAGTCCGCCGACTGGGCGTCGTCCCCCTCCTCATTCCAGAAGCTGTCGGACATCGAAAGATCGGCATAATCGGCGGCGACGCCCAATTCGAAGTCATTGCCGCGACGCCAGACAAATTCAGCGCCGTAGCTAAAATTTCGCTGTCCATCAGACCAATGGGAGCTGTGTTCTTCGAAAAATATTCCGAGCACGAAACTGGGAATCGCGATCGCCCGTATTCTCGCGTTGAGCATAAACTCGTTGGGGTCGAGTTCGTCCTCGAACCGAACCCCATCGGTGATATCACCGTGTTGAGCGGAGGCGACGGTGGGAATCGACAGCAGGGACAAAATCAGACCGAGCAGGATGAGTCGAGCGACCATGGGCGAACTCCTCGCAGGTGGGCGGCAATCTCAATCTCTTCGCCGGCGCGAAACCGCGCTATGAGGCGGAGTATAGAATCGTGGCCAGAGTGGAACAAGCGGCCAGTTTCAAGTCCTCAATGAAGACGAGCCAAGGGGGGAAAATATTCGAAAAGAAAGGCTTCTCAGGGTACCACGGAGACCGGGGATGAGCGCGGCGTTTCGGTCCCATCGCCGAGCTGCCCATATTCGTTGCCACCCCAGCAATGGGTGTTTCCACCGCGATCGAGGGCGCAACTATGTTCTCCTCCGGCGCTGACGCGATGAACGTCGTCGACTCCGCTCACCCACTGGGGCTCATCGTACTGGCCGCTCATCGTATTCTGGCCGATCTGTCCGGAGTCGTTTCGGCCCCAACAATAGACATCTCCGCTCTCCACGGCCGCACAGGTATGAAAGCGTCCACTGGCGACGTCGACTACTGGCTCGTCGAGCTCGACCTGCTTCGGCTCGAAATGATCGGAGCCGGTGCCATTGCCCAATTCACCAAATCCTCCGCGTCCCCAGCAATATAGATCTCCGCCGACGGTGATGGCGCAGGTGTGTTGAAAACCGGCGCTGACGTACTGAACAGCCTCCATCCCCGAGACCAGTTCGGCGAAGCTCGGTCCATCGGTATTGTCGCCCTGTCCCAATTGGCCACTTTGATTAAATCCCCAACACCACAGCGTGTTGTCGCGCCGTACAGCGCAGGAATGACCGCTTCCCAGCGAGATCTGAACGACCTCGTCGAATTCATCGCCGCCTTGATATAAGACGCGCTGCTTTTGGTGGTCCGGAGTGCCAAAGCTTGTGCCCGTACCGCGTTGGCCAAAATCGTTATTGCCCCAGCACAACATCTTTTCGGCCTGCAAGAGTGCGCAACTATGCGAACCACCAGTAGCCACCGAGGTGGCCGTGACATTGGTGGCCTGCACCGGGCTCGATGCATTGTCGAGTGTCCCATTGCCGAGTTGGTCGCTTTCGTTTCGGCCCCAGCAGTGGACATGATCGTCGTCTAGAACAGTGCAACTATGGTTGTTGAGAGTGGCCACCGTCGCGGCGTTGTGAATCTGATAGACGGCCGACGGGCTCGATGCGTCGTCCGGCAAATTCGTGTCACCCAATTGGCCATATTCATTTCGGCCCCAGCAGCGCAATTCACCGTTCGGCCGAAGCCCACAGCTATGGGAGCGGCCGGCAGTGATATCGATGAACCCCTCATTGGATGTGCATTGATTATGCATACACCGCGTGGTCCCCGAGCAGCTTCCGCAATCGTGAGCCACCCCGCTCCAGTAGACCTCTCCACATTCGGCGAGAAAATCACTGCATAGATCGGGACATTGGCCGTCATCGCACGCTCCGGCCGGGCAGTCCCCGCAGTCGATATCACCGTGCTCAGATGTAGCAACGCCACACTCGCGCTCTTGTTCGGTGCATAGATCAATGCACAACGTGCCGTCGCACACCTCGTAGCTCGCACATGCGTCGCAGGGATCGCCGACGTCGACATCCATTTCTACGTCGACGTCGCCTTCATTTTCGGCGTCCGTGGCAACATCGCCATTTGCTTCGTCCACATCCGGTGCGTCGTCGTCATTCCCCGTATCGGGATCCGGTTGTGGATCGACATCGGCATCGCGGTCCGAATCCGAATTGGAAGTGGAATCGGGCTCCTGGGGGATATCGGGATCGCCGGCGTCTAGATTGCCACCATTTGCACCGGATGACCCCTGGCTGTCATCGACCTCCTGCTCTACACTGGCACAGCCCATTAGCGTCACCAGCGCGGCGAATATCCAGATTCGTAAGCGAGCAGTGCCAATCACCGCAGCCTCGGCATTTTCATGGTTGGTTCGATCAAAAAAAGAGTCTCGACAAGTACAGCGAACCTGCCGGTGAAATGCAACCGACCGCAGGGGAGTCATCTCCTTTGTAAGAAGTTGTCCTGCTATGCACTCTACGACTAAACTGTCATTTTTTGACAGCCCCCATTGAGGCATTTATGAATCCCGAAACCCGTGAAGAATTGCGCGTCCATCTCGAGCAACGTCGGCGTAAACTCATCGAAGAGGGAGATCTGCGCGCCGAGCCCAATCGCGACGAGCAGTCGATCCGGCTCGACGAGGACGCCCAACCGTTAAACGAGATGAACCAGGCCATCACCTCACGGCGAAATCAAATACGCGCCCAAGAGTTGAAAGGTATCGACGTGGCGCTTCGTCGGCTCGAAGAGGAGCCCGATGAATACGGGCGTTGCGTCGAATGCGATGAATGGATTCCCCTGGGAAGGCTAAAGCTGATGCCCTGGGCGCAGCGCTGCGTGCCATGCCAGAGCGATCGCGGCGGTCCCCAGAGAGGCTATCGCCGGCGCCACGCCCGGGATTTCGTGGACTGATCGCTATTTCCGTGACCGATCGAGACTACTCTTCGGTGATCTTCATTGGCGGTTACGGTGCTTTCAGCGTGCGGAACTGCACTCAATCTTTGGTAACCGATTCGTCCGTCTAGTTCAGATCAGGACTATCTTGAGAAAGTGCGGACGAACAACTCTTTTTCCAATCTTCGAGATATTATTGTGAACAAGGCCCCAAAAATCGTCATCGTTGGCGCCGGAATTGGTGGATTGACCGCTGGCTTATGTCTAAGCCAATCTGGATTTACGGTTCAGATCGTGGAGCGCTTTGAAGAGGTCCGCGAGGTTGGTGCCGGAATTATGCTCGCTCCGAACGCCTCGTTCGTATGCTACAAAAGGCTCGGCCTCAGCGATGAACTCGACGCCGTGAGCGTCCCGATGACGCATTTCCACGTGGACTCATGGCGAGGCTCCACTCTTTATGGGATGTCCGTAAGCCCCGGCGATCATCCGGGACCCGCGCGGATGATACATCGGGCAGCTCTTCAACGCGTGCTCTACGACGCCTTCGACCGTGAACAGATACTGCTATCGTCGCACGTCACGGGGTACGAAATGGCGGGGGACCAGATCGCTGTACTCACCGAGGACGGCAACGAGATCGTTGGCGATATCGTCGTTGGTGCCGACGGAATTCACTCTGTCATCCGTACTCAGTTCGTCGGCGACGATCCCGATCCGCTTCGATATCACGGATATACCTGTTGGCGAGGCATCACCACCTCCTTTGAACACCCCGACTTTGCATTCGGCACATTAAAAGAGGTGCAGGGAAAAGGTCTTCGCGTCGGCATGGGATATATCGATGAAGACCGCGTCTATTGGTGGGCTACGGCCGACACCCCACAAGGCGAAACCGACGATCCTTCGACCATCATCGCCGAACTATCCGAACTCTATGCCGACTTCCCGGACCATTTTCTGGCCATGCTCGAGGCGACACCGCCCCAACAGGTCTTGAGAAACGACATCTGTGACCGCTCGCCGCTTCGGCGTTGGGGTACCGAGCATATGACATTATTGGGAGACGCCGCGCATCCCATGGCGCCAAATCTCGGACAGGGAGCCTGCTCGGCAATCGAAGACGCCGACATGCTCGCCATTTGCCTTCAACAGATGGATCGCAGCGAATCAGCCCTTCGCACCTATGAAGACCTTCGCAGACGGCGCACCGCCTGGCTTCAGTCCCAATCCAAGCGCTTTGGCGACGTCGGTCAGTGGAACAATGGCCTGGCCGTCAAACTTCGCGAACTCATGACCTCGGCGTTCACTCCTCTGACCATCAAAAGGCAACTGCGGCGCCTCTGGGAATATGATGCTCAACGCGTATTCGATGAGCGCTAGCAGCCTGTTGCTAGCCGCCGGCTCATCGCTGCATTCGGCCATGGATCTACGATCGCGAGCGAAACCATCCGGTGATGCTCATTCGCTCCTGATGAGCGACCAAGACTTCGTGATAGAATTGCTCGCTCCAAAAAGTTACGAGTGTTCCGGCACGAGGAGCGATATCAACGTATTCCTCCCGGTTCGTACCATTGAGATAGAACCTCAACTCTCCGCCGTCGCCGGCGGTCCAGCCCTCGTTGAGATATAATATCGTCGATAGTTTTCGCTC
>SKPJ01000579.1 GCA_007119595.1 Myxococcales bacterium | reverse complement strand
CAATGCGAGGACTTCCACCGACTGAGGAAGATTCCAGGAATACTCAATATCCTCGAGCTCCTCCTCGTCGAGTTCCTCTTCTTCAAGCCGGCGGGTCACACCGACGTATAGAGATTTGTCGGCCTCCACGAAGGAAAATTGATCGCGGGGATGTCCCTGAACTGCGTGGGCCGCCACCTCGTCGGTGAGCTGGGAGATGGCGAAGACGTGATCTTGACTCCACAGATAGATGCGCTCCTGTGAGACGTAGAATTCTCGTCCCCAGTCCGCCAAGAGGCTCCGGGCGCTACAATCGATGCTCAGATCATCGGGAAGCTCGCATTGGATCACGGTGTGGAAGGTGGGCCAGCCGGGCATTTCGAAGGGTTTGATGATATCCGTCGGGCTGAACAGGGGCTCACCGGCGCTGAAGGCGTTGTCCTCCTGATGGTGGAGAAAGGTTGGAAAGTCCGGCATTTGCTGCTCGCCGGAATTGAATCGGGCGGTGTAGGGCATGTAGAAGATCAACTCTCCATCCACCAGCCGGCTGGCGTAGTTCGTGCCGCTATAATAGTCGTTGGATTCGAAAAAGGTGCTCTCACCGCGGCTGAGTTCGCCGTCACCGTCGATGCCGAAGGAGGTGACCTCGGTGGCTCCAAACATCCAACTCGACGGGCCGTCATCGTCGTCGGCGATGTGGGCTCCATAGCGATAGCCGATGACGTAGATCTGAGATCCACGAACCAGCATCTCGTCGTACCACACCCCGTTGTTTAGGCCTTCCGTAGGTGCGACGCGAAGGGCGTCGACTTGAAAGGGCGCCCCTGATTCGGAGACATCCACGCTATAGAGGGCACCGCGGCGCAGTACCACCAGATAGTCGCCGACGCTCTTGACGATGCCGCCCTCATCGACACCTTCCTCTTGGTTATTCGTGATATCTTCGTTGTCCGGTTCGGAGGGCGCCGGACTCGCGTCGCCCTCGGCACCGGCGCTGTCAGCATCGGCTGTATCGGCGACCATCCCATCGTCGCCGTTGTAGTTGTCGGAGCCGTCATGGAGGAACTCCTGCTCCTCGGCCCACTCCTTCATATATTCCTCAAACTCCTGATCCGATGCGAAGGGCTCCATCGAGGAGGCCGCAAAGCTCGAACTGGTCGTCGGATCGCCTTCGCCTTCAGGCGTCGGGCTCTCGCCCGGCGGCGAATCCTCCGGCGTACAGGCCATCGCCGCCATCATCGCTGCCACCGCCACCGATTTCATCATCCATGCATTCGGGATTCTCATCACTCACCTCATTTGGCATTTGCCATCGTGTAGTCATTGTTGAACTCGTTATTTCGGCACTCGGTGATGCCAGATATGCAAACGCCGATCCAAAGATCGATGGGAAGTGATATTCATGGACGTCCAAAATGCACTTGCCCCCCATTTTTAAGGCTCAAACTCAATACCTGAGTCGTGTAAGCACGGGTGGAGACGACGCTGCGGTCGAGCTCGTCACGCCCATTCGGTCAAAGAGCTCTCAGAATTTTGAAGGCCTTATTGGTCATTTTCGTGATCTCTCGATGGGAATTCACCGACGAGATCGATCGCAGCGCAATGCCAATTATTCGGTGCGGTGGTTCGATGAACTTGACTGTCACCGGAGCCATCTGTATCCATTTCGGCACCTATGGGTGTAGGTGTCCATCGCACCATGTAGGAGTAGACCATACACTAAAATTATTGGTGACTAGATTTATTGGTGATATGCAGATGGCGAATAGAACCCGTGGCAGGCGCCTCTGAGCGAAGCGCGGCCAGGCGGAGGAGTTTTTTTCACGATGAACGGCGGAGAAACAACGCGACCGGGGGTTATCTGGCACGTGGTCACGGGACTCGTCACGGCGCTATTGGTATGCCTTTTGGTGCCCTCCGTAGCGGCCGCCGATCTCTTTGATGACGGGGTTTCCCCCGAGGATGCGACGCATATCGAATTGGTCAGCGAGCGCAGGTTCAACTGGAAGGTCGTGTATCCAGAGCATGTCGACGAGAGCGATGAAACTGCCGAAAGAGCCGGTCTGGAGGGATTGACCAGAGCGAATGTGGGTATCTCCGCTGGCGGAACTCCCCTGGTGGTGTGGGAATCACTCGATGATTTCGTCATCGATTTGGCCAACGGGGTTGCTCTACCGCTATTCGTGGGGATCAATGGAACCCCATTGGTAGATGTATTCACACCTGTAGAGCCCGGCCCCGGTTTGGAAGAACAACCCGTCGAATACGGGCTGTGGTTTGACCAGACCCTGGATCGCGAGCTCGATATCTCGCGTCTCATCGACGAATCGGCGCCCGATCCCCCCTTGATGGTGCCCCTGTTTAGCCTTCGCTTCTAATCATACATCAACATACGACACCCCAATCCCTTTTACGTTACCACGATGAGGTTTTATCGGTGACTTCGAACCAATGGTATTTGTACGTCGTCGCCTGCAGCGACGAGTCGCTGTACACGGGAATCACCACCGATGTGGAGCGGCGCGTCGAGGAGCACAATCAATCCAATGAAGGGGCCCGCTATACCCGAAGCCGGCGGCCCGTCCGCCTGGTGGCCTCGTGGTCCTGTGATAGCCACTCCGAAGCAGCGCGGCTGGAGTATGCATTCAAGGCCCTTCGCCGGGACCAGAAATTAGCCCGCCTCGACGTGGCTTCTGTCCACGATTTACTGGATTGATCATCTGGATTGAACTCAATCCCGGGACGTCTGCTTTTCTCCTTCCTCATCGGACTTGTCTTTATCCAAATCGTCGGCCAATTCGGCGGGGGCGGTGATGATCCCGAAATAAAACATCACCAGACCGCCGGTGACGAACATCAACAGACTATAGATTCCTCCGGGTACGGCGAGGGCACCGACGTTGACGATGGAGGTGGCGACCACGATGGCCAGCGTCCCGTTTTGGATGCCCGATTCGATGGAGACCGTGATCGCCTGGCGCATATCGAGGGACAACAGGCGGGCCGTGGCAAATCCCACTGTCATAGTGGCTACGTTGAGCGCCAGTGTCACTCCGCTTAGCGCGAGAAAATGCTCTCGGATGACGTCCGTATTGCCCAGGATGACCACGGCCAATACGAAGATGAAAATCGCCGCCGAGCCGATGCGGGCGGGCTTGTCCATTTTATCCGCAAAATCCGGTTTGAACCGGCGGATCAGCATCCCGATGGTCACCGGCACCGCCGTGATGGCCACCAGTTGGGCGATGATGTCGCCCACCGGCGCTTCGATGGCTTCGGCCTCGATGCCGGCGGCGGGCTCAAAATAGCCGATGGAAAAGATCAAGATCATGGGGATCGTAAAAATCGTGATCGTACCGCTGATGGCGGTCAATGTAATCGACAGCGCCGTATCCCCGCGGGATACGAAGGTGATCAGATTGGAGGTCGCCCCCCCGGGACAGGCGGCGATGAGCATCAATCCCACGGCCATCATCGGATCCAATCCAAAGGCCATCACCAGACCGAATGCGATCAAAGGCAGCAAGATAATCTGGTTGGTCAGACCCACCGCCGCTGCTCGGGGTTGGACCAGGACTCGCTTAAAATCATCGACCACCAATGACAGCCCCAGGCCGAGCATGATGACAAAAAGTGATAGCGGGAGAAGGACGGAGGTCAGAATGCTCTCTTCCATAGCAAGTCACTCGGCAGGTACAGGGGTGAAATCGGCGTCAATCGATGACACAAAGTTGTTTTTTGCTTTGATGATGGGCGATTATTCGTCGTCATACAGCGATGTGCAAGCACCGTTTGTGCCCCTATCCCACATCCGACCCGGGCTGGATCCCACCTCTGGGTGATCGCTTTTTCTCGAAAACCATTGTTCATAGAGCCAGTTGCACCAATCGATATGAGTGAGTAAAAGGACTCGTCATATCGAATCGGTGAAACCGACTCGATGGGAATTCATCTCCAAAGTTACAAATCAGAGACACAGAAGTAGGCAATCGTATGAAGAAACATCGGCGCGCGGGGATCAAATCGGTAGCTTTCATCGTCCTGTTGTCGTGTTGGAGCACCACGGCGCTGGCCGACGAGACGGAAGAAGAAGCAGAACAGGCCGCCGAGACCATGCCACAGTCCGTCGAGGCGCCTAATGGCGACGAACCGATCGCCGACGAACCTGGTGCTGAGGAACCGAGTGCCGACGCGCTCACGGTGGACGCACCAGACGGCACCTACGACCCCGGCGATGACGATATCAGTTGGCGCTGGGTTATTGGCGGCCAACTCTTTGCACTGACGGGCGGTACGATCTGGTATGCCCTCGATGAGGAGACGAACGCCGTCGATTGGGATTATTCGGGGCTCTGGGGTGATGCACCGGACGATCTGGAGATGCGGCCCCAATCGGAGGCATGGAGAGGCCTCGACGGCTGGCGCTTCGATGACAACGTCATGGTCCTGAACACACCGCTGCATCCCTTGGCCGGATCGAGCTATTATATCTTGGCTCGCTCCAGTTCGCTGGGGATGTTGGGGTCCTTTCTCGCACAAAACGCCACGTCGATGACCTGGGAGACCGTCATCGAGCATCAGGAGGTGACCAGCGTCAACGACCTCATCTTGACCGGCGTCGGTGGCGTTCCACTCGGCGAGATGTATTACCAGATGGGCGAGTATTTTCGGCGCGGAGAGCGAACTCGATTCAACCGGGTGATGTCCTGGATCTTCGGGCTCCCCTCTCAGCTTCGCGACGTCATCCACGGCCGCACCCCGGGTCATGCCCTAACCCTCGATGAGCGCGGTTTACCCGACGATACGTGGAGCCGATTTGTCCTCCACAGCGGTGTCGGTGGCGAGATAAATGCCGGTCCCTACGGTGAAATCGGCGTCTCTGGCGAGTTGTCACAACTTCCCGACTATCGCCGCGCAGGCGATCACGACGGCTGGTTGACCGGACCGCTAAAGACCAGCCTGGCGGCCAGTCTCTCCGCCGACGACAACCGGGTCAATAATTGGAAGATCGACGCCCGCCTCGATATGGCGGGTTATTATCTCAATGAAATTGACGGTGAGGCGGGCGAGGAAGAGGGTACATCACTCTTCGTGGGAACTGGTATGGGCTTTCGCCACGTCCAGCATTGGTACGAAGAGGAGGTCCTGGTGGACAGTGATTTCCTCGGCCGCTACGGCATCGTACATTTGCCCGGTTTTCGACTCGAGGCCTCGTGGTTTGGCGGTGAGGCCGATATTCACTTCAGCTACGCCGCCCTCCCCGACTTTACGAGCATCGATTCCGTCGCCTATCCCGAATATTTCGCCGACACCGGCCGGATCGCGCCCCGAACGGTCCTCGCCGACGAGCGATATTATTACGGCTGGGGGTTTTCGAATCTATTGCGGCTCGAGATCGACATCGCTTCGGCCCATGTCTACGGCAATCTCGATCTGCACTGGACCCGCTCCATCGACCGCCTGGATCGCTTCAAACACGACACCGAGCGCTTCGGCGAGGACCTCGACGGCTATCTCTCCCTGACCGATAGCGTCACCCATCTGGAGGTAGGCGCTCTCTTCGATATGCCCATCCCCAACCTGCGCACCGGCATCATCGCCGAAGGGCGCCAGCGCCGGGGAACCGTCGACGATGGCAATGATCAGTGGAACCAACAGCGCCGCGACGTCCGAGTGCTGGGGACGGTGCAGATGGTGTACTAAACCGGTCACTTCCCCGGAACCGGTGACATCCCGTGCGCCCCGAAAAGATGGAGGTGGTAACCGACACTTCGGATACAAGTCACCGTCAGTAGCCGCAAATTTCATCGGGTTCGACGCCGAGTTCGCCGGCGATCTTTTCGAGGGTAGCCGATCGCGGATCGGTCTCTCCTTGCTCAATTCGTCGAATCGTGCGCGGGGTCACAGATTGAAAGTCTTTCTGTGTCATACCCCGCAGTAGACGAAGGCGGCGAAGGCATCCTCCTAGACTATCATCAATCTCACGGCGATTTTCTTTCTGGCGGCGACGATAATTGGCGTCGAACTCGTAGAGGATTGTTCGGGTCCCCACCTCGAATTCTCCTAAGCGAAGTCCTTGCCCGTAGTCCACAATCTCCAAATCTTCCGGATCGGGCCTGGCAACGGGGTTGTTCTGAAACCACTGAAGCGAAATTGTGATGGGTCTTAGATCTCCGCGATATAGGAGGACCATCTCGTCTTCGGCGGCATATACCCCGCTGAGCATATAATCCTCTCGGTGATCCGTGGCGAGTGTTTCCAGAAGTTGATCTTCCGGAAGGATTTGCATCGAATTGTCTGGAGCAACCACAGGATCGAATATCGTCTCCAAAACACTTCGGCGCGGGGATTCCACGGGGCCAAGGAGCAAAAGCGCCCGCCGATACCGCCCCCGGCCGACATCGGCGAACTCATGAAGGGGTGGAAGATCGCGAGCGACCCAGAGGGTGTTTTCCTGCAGTTCCAGTGCCTCTCGGACTTCTCCTGGACTAAAGACTCTCCGAGCGGTCAATGCCTCTCGAAGTCCTTCGTCCTCCTTTCCTCCGACGACGATGATCGATTGTGTGTTCATGAGCTTTCTCCGAAGTGGTTTCAGACCGGATTACTCGGATGCCGGATGTTCCATTCTTTGACCAACAGATTCCAATCCGCCTCTATCGCAGCAATTACCTCGTCGGCGACATCCCGGGGCGCCGGGTTTTTGTCCATGAATTCACCGTCGCTTAGACTCATTCGCCAATGCTTCGTCCCGCGCCGAATCGTCAGATGCGGTTCTCCAAATCCAAGTTCATTATCAAGGATTTTGACCTTCCATCCATCATTCGGCAATGGCGAAGGAAGTGAGAGGTTATATGGCATTTCATGTTTCCATTCCGTCGACATCCACCGGTGCTACACAGATATAACATGACCGCATTTTGACCGGTAGCCAACCGGACACTTTCGGACTATTCTGTCCGATATCCCTCATACTCGGTGCAATTACCGACCGGGGTCGCCGACAAGCGGCGACCGATTGATCGACAATTGGTGCAAATCCTATGGCGTCAGTCGTGAAATTGCCGCCTGGCAAGTCCATAACTCCGCACAATGGGAACGCCTTCCACGGTATTGGTACGACGAACTCACATCGATGGTCTCTAAACGCCCGGAAATTTAAATGAAACGGACTTCTCGACGTCTGATAGCGCCATCTTTTGGTCGCTCCTCGCTTGAAGGAGCGATGCTACGCCTGCACTCGGATCAACCAGAAATCTGGCGCTATCATCTCGTCGGTGCCGCATTTCAGTTAAATTTCCAAGCGTATAGGCACTCCCCACCGCGCGCCGCTGGTGCCGTATGCGTGAGATCAACGGGGGGCAACTTGAGACAGCCTCCACCCATCGGGAGTTACTCTTCACGGAGGTCCGTCGCCCAGGCTTCCGGGTCATCGACCATAAATGTCTCGACCCGACCGCTCACGAGATGCAGCATCAGGCGTTGCAGCATCAGGCGTTGCAGTATCGCCATGCTCCCGCGCTGGACGGAGATGTTCTCGATGTCCGCGCGCGGTATCACGAGGGGATCTCGTTGATACACACCCCAGTGCGTCCGAAGGACGATGTGGGTCTTCGTGAGGATGAGCCAGCCGCCGAGACCTTGGCCCAGGATGTAGGCCCGAGTCCATGAGTCGGCCTCGTCACCGTGAATGAAGTAGTTCACCGGGCCCTGACGCACGATAGGCTCGCCCTCCCATTCCCGCGTCGTGATCTCCATCTTGCGGCCTCGCAAAACGGAGTAGGCTCCGATCCCTGCGACCGTGAGGCCCGCCAGCGAGCCGATCGCGACGGCCCCGATCACCACGAGGTAGGCATCGGACCACAGAACCCAAAACAGGAGGCTTGAGAGGCCGCCGGAGACGACCGCGAAGACGACGGTCATGAAAACGATTCGTGCGAATATCTTGTCTAGCAGCCTGTTGCGCATGGCGGACCGAGTCCTCGGTGGGGAGGTTTTGATGCGAGATTTGTTCGTATAATGAGTACTTCCTGGGCTGTTTCGAGACAACTCAGGCAAATACTGGCGCTAAATCCACCGTCGAGGCGCTGCGAAGTCTATGTGCATAAAAAACTGAGGTTGCTTCAGTTTTTTGGACACATCGAAGAGAGTGTTTCTACAAACTCAGCGAGGTGTTCAAATGCCAAAGCAATATCCGAAAGAATTCAAACGAGAAGCGATTCGCCTCTCAAACCTCAACGACCGAACGTGTGTCGAAGTGGCAGACGAGCTCGGGATCAGAGTTAAACTCCTGTACAGATGGCGACGTCAGGCACGTGAAGACGGAGAAGAAGCCTTCCCGGGAAAGGGCAACCAGACGCCAAAGCAGGCCCGTATCAGCGAGCTGGAGCGAGAGAACCGGAGACTCATGCCGGAAATACCGACCGAGACAAGCACAAAAGCCCCTTATAGCAGGACTCAATGGTGATCTAGCAGGACGCAATGGTGATCGTCTATGCCAACCTAAGGGCAGTTTTCTGTGTAGTCGCGGTCGTCAGCACCTACCTGTTGTGTGAGCAGCGAGTGTGTGCGCAGCGGAAAACCGACGGCGACAAACCGTACAAAATTCTCAAGGGGTCGATGTGATAATGATCGTATTACGATGGCACAGTTGCGAATTATTTTTGGGATTTTGAAGGCCACTGATTATAAGTAGGTGAAGAGTCAGTCGATGGTTTTCATTGTTTGCAGCCATTTCCATTGAAGGGGATATATGATTTCGGAACAACGCCTTAAATTCTGGCTCGACAACGACCTCAACGTCTTGTTCTCAGGCCGCCACGGTGTGGGGAAATCGACGATCATCAAGCAGGTGATGGACGGGGCGGGGCTGAACTGGAAGTATTTTAGCGCCGCCACCATGGATCCCTGGGTGGATTT
>SKPJ01000379.1 GCA_007119595.1 Myxococcales bacterium | reverse complement strand
GCTGAACATACAAAACGCCATCGCCGCCTCCGGCGCCCGTTTCCAATCATCGAAGCGGATCCACGCCAAAAGCAGTCCCATCAGCGGCAACATGGTGTAAAAAATGGGCTGCCCCGGCACAAATCCGCCGCGGGTATGAAAAAAATCGGCCCACTCCCGCACATGCAATCCGATCAATGCAGTCGCTGCCAACAACAGCGCTGCCCACGCCAAATAGCGCAGTGCTCGATGACGCCAGGCCCACCCGACGCTCATCGCCACAAATACAGCGCTGAGTCCCAGCGAATGCGGTACCGACAACGTATTGAGCTGCCAGATCACGACGCAACCGGCGGCCATCCCAAGGTGAATCGACCACGAATGGCGCAGTGCAAAACGCCCCGCAAACCGCGTGAAAATGATCAACAACCACAAAAAAAACAGGGCCAAAAGCGGCAGATGGTGCACAAGAGATCGCTCGTGGCGGCGCTCCACATCCCGTCGATGACCATCGATTGCCAACTCCAGATCACCGACTTCATAGCCGGCTTCGAATAGCCCTTGCTTTGTAGCCTCCACGAACGCCCGCCCCTGGTCACTGACCGCCGCATCGACACCATTTTCGACGAGAAAATAACGCCCCTCGTAATGCAGCGGCAATCCCAGTCCGGCGGCATAACTCATGAAGTACATCAACTCCGTCTGATCGAGCTCTTCCGGTTTATCCATCACCTCGAAAAGCTCATTCCAATGGGGTCCCGCCATCAGGGCAACCGTATTCCGGGTGTGATGTCCTTCCTCGTCATGACCATGATCACCGGTGACGATGAGGTGATCCCGCGACAGATCGAGCTGTGCGACCAACTCGGCGCTGCGCTGGTCAACGGCGCGAAAATGGTGCTGATAGCCCTCCGTTCCGGGCCGCTCGTGATGGGCCGCCTTATCCGTCCCCAATACGTGGACAAATAAATCGTGGAGTTCGTCGTCTTCCAGCCATTGTTGGACGACGTCAAATGTCTTTAGATCGCGCTCCAGATGGCTCATCGACCAATTTTCGACATCCACGGCCTGCGCCGCATATTGACCGTATAGCGAGACCATCGAAACATTGCTGATCATCCCCAGTTGGCGCTGTCGAGCCTCCAACTCCATGGGCACACTGCGCCCGTCGCTGGCACGACCGGTAAAGTTGTGCAATCCCGCCACGAAGGGACTCTGACGTCCCTCGAACATCGTCTGCAAACAGGGATAGGTAAAATTGGCGGCGCAGCTCTCGACGTCGAAGACGAATACGTCGTTGTCGGTGGAAAACTCCAACAACTCCGGCATTACCCCTGGCGCTTCCAGCGTTTCTCGGCGCAGACTGTCGATGATAAGCACCACCAGTCGGCCCGACTGTCCTTCGGCGAGCTCGGTCTCCACCACAGTCTGTGGGTCCATCCCCGATCGCGAATCCTCTCCGCCGAGCAACAAGAAGAGCAGAATCGAAAATGGAAGAAGGAAGACAAGGCGCCGCATCGGACCGTCGTGTAGTGATTATTTGGAAAGATAATATTGGAGCCGAAACCAAGGAACTGCATCGACGCAGGATCGTCCTACCATTGAAATCGAACGTCCAGGCGGGTCGGACCGGGCAGCACGACAAAACGCCCCGAGTCCTCCGGTTCGTCGGTGTGCTCGCCGACGATGTACATCGCGATACCGGCGGACAGAGCCACGGCGCCCACCCCGACAAAGCCGATGGTCTGACGCCGCCGGGTCTGAGCGACGCTCTCCAATTCGCTGACTGTCTGCGCATCACCGCTCGCGGCGGCGGCTTCGATGTCGTCCTTTCGGCCCGATGCCGACGAGTCGATCAACAATCCGAGTCCAATCATGGCCGCACCGCCGCCCATACTGCCGAGGCCGACCTCCCGAAAGGGAAAGTCCATCCCCGGTTCTTCACGGGGCTGAAGCTCTACAGAGACGAACTGATCTTCCCCTTCAATGATCGTAAAATCCACTGTTGACGGCTCGAACCCCTCCTGCGTGATCGTCGCCTGGTAGCTACCGACCTCCAATTCGATCTGCTCCCCACAGTCGAAGAAGCGATTTGCCACATCCACCTGTGCCAACGAGGGGGAACAGTCGGCGGTCACCGTTCCCGTGGATACACAGCGGCGGACAAGGGTGTCGAGCTCGGCCATCCGGGTCTCCAATTCAGCGGGGAGATCCGATCGGCGAAGAGATCTCAAGCGCCGCTCCGCCGGGCCACACTGGCCGACCTGGGCCGTTGCCATGGCAATCCGAATACTCAGCGTAGGGTGCTCAAAGATCGCCTCCGCTTCGGTGAGTACTTCGATCGCCTCATCGAATTCTTCGGCATCGAAGAGTGTCTGGCCCTGACTAACCTTGGCTTCAAAGCGCTGAAGCTCTTCCTCCGTCTGGCCCAATGCGAGTTGAGGCACACCGATGAGCACTGCCCACAATATTATTGCTGATAAGTATCTCATTCGCCCATATGCTCCTGGAGAATATTTTCGAAGGCACTGCTGGAGTCCTCCTCCGGTTCTTCTTCGGATGGCTCTTGCTGCGATGCAGACGCCCCGGAGGAGCTGGACGCCCCGGAGGAACTGGACGGTGGTGTCGCACGTGGTTGTGGACGCGGCTGTGGCTGCGGACTCGGCTCGGGGCGCTCCGGTTCGCTCTCCCGTGGCTGCTCCGGTGACGCAGAACCTTCACTGGTATCCTCGTCGTCCTCCAAATCATCCTCGTCGTCGACCTCTTCGACGGCCTCTGATTCGGCATCTTCGACCTTGACGGCTTCCTCCTCGTCGCCGGGTTCGAGCTCTTCTTGTTCCCGATCCGCCGGTACGTCCGATGGTTGCGTCTCTTTCGGAGGATACGCCCTCGGCGACGCTTCGTCATCCGGAAACTCGCCAGCCACGGGATCGCCGAATCCAGCCATCGGGTCCTCTTCACTTTTTTCTTCGGTCGCTCCAAAGATAAAAAAACCGGCTACCAACACTGCGAATCCCGCCAGTCCCATTGCCAGCAAACTACCGTGCGACTCGACGACGGATGAAAAATCAAAAGCCCTCCCTTTCCGGCGTCCATCATTTGCAATCGAAAGACTTCCAGGGGACTGCGCGTCCAGCTTTGCTCGGGCTTCTTCCGCAGCGCGCTCCAGCCCCCCCGTCGTGATCTCCTGAGAGCTTCGCCTCCGCGACGAGGGCTGGTCAGAAGTCGCCTCCTCGTGGATTGGACCATCCACACCTGGTTGCCACTCCTCCCACCCGGTACGCGCTGGAAGTTCCAGCGCCGAACGTCCCTGCTCCGAACGAGCGATAACTCCCGTGGGCAATTTCTTCTTGGTCTGTCGGCGCTCCTCCACCGCGGCATCTGGGGACGAGTCGAGCTGAGATGGATTTGTGGGCCGTTCCAATACCGTATCACGCCGCGATGAGTCCACCACGGTCGCTTCCCGATCCATCGGCTGTGCGGGCCTCTCCAACACTGTCGCTTCCCGATCCACCCCCACCTCTACCTGTGGACGATCGGCGACGGCGACCACCGTCGAACTATCGTCGATATCCTCCTCGGCGACGACCTCGTCCAGCACGGATATCTCGGTGTTGTTCTTCTGGAAATCATAGCTGACCTGGACCGTCTTTCGCCGCCCTGGAAAAACCACATTATAGGTCCTGGTCGACCTTCGGATCGATTCCGATTCCGGCTGCGACGACGAGGATCGGTGATCGCCCATATTTTCCTCGTATAGAGCCTCCATGCGCTCCATCGCCGATCGAATCTCGTCGGCGGGCACCACCATATCCTCGAATTGGGTCTTCTCGATCCGATCCAAGTCCTCAAACATCTGCTCTGCATCTGGGTAGCGCAGAGCCGGATCTTTTTCGACGGCACGGCGCAAAATTGGAGCCAGCGGATGCATCGAAAGTGACGGGGGAAAGATCACGGGCATACGAATATGACGGGTCAGCAACTGTCCCACGGATGTGGCATCAAAGACGGCACGACCAAAGAGCATCTCCAACATCACCAGGCCGCAGGAATAGATATCGGCGGATTTCGAAGCCTCCCCGTCGAGGTAGACCTCGGGGGCCAGATACCGCGCCGTACCTACGAGTTCACCGGTGCGCGTGATCTGATGGCGCGTCGAACTCAGCGATTTGGCAATGCCGAAGTCCAGGATCTTGACCACGTCGCGACCACGCCGATCCTTACTGATAAAGATATTACCCGGCTTCAAATCTCGATGTGCTACATTGAGAGCATGAGCCTCTCCCAACCCGTCCAAAAGTTGTGTTCCCAAGTCCACGACTCGCCCGATGGGCATCGGCCCCTCATCGATCTCGGCGCCCAACTCCCGCCCCCGCAGATACTCCATGACCAGATACATCACGTTGCCGTCGGTGACCCCGGAGTCGTAAACCCGCACCGTGTTGGTGTGGGTCAAATCCTTGGCGATCAACACTTCCCGCTCAAAGCGGCGCACCGATTCCGTACTGGAGGTCAGGTGGGGACGCATCAATTTGATCGCTACCTTGCGCTCCAGACGCAGATGACGCGCCTCGACGACGATTCCCATCCCCCCTTCACCGATGACGCCCACCAACTCATAACGCCCCTCCAGAACATCACCCACGCTGGGGAAATCTTCTTGGCCGTTGACTGAATCGTCTGATCGGGGCGATGTCATGAGTTCTTCAAATCGGTTCGCAAAATGAAATGCATCCGGCGATCGGTGGCGCTTGGATAGGTCGACATCCGACCGTCCATCCCTCGACGAAGTCGGCCATCCGACACTTACGACTTCTCCTCATCGTATCGCGTCGCCCCCCCATTCGAAAGGTTTTGCGATCCCGAGGCAACCTCGAAATGGGCGCCACAGCCCTAAGCACGTGCATATACCGCTACCGATGGCGCTCCAGTGTAGAACTGGAAACTTACCGTCTGCGCCCTACGTTCGGTTGTTGTTCGTACCACATCAGTGCCGCCGTGGGGGATCGAAGCAGACCTGTCGTGGGGGACCACCGCCCTCATGAATCCTTATTTACTTCGACAGCCCACGGACTCGGCACCTACTCATAACTCACTGGAGGAGCATCATGGCACGAGGTTCTTCAACCGATATGACCCTGGAAGGCGAGCGCTCACTGCGACGGTCTTCCCACGACGATATGGAATCTGGACTGGAAGTAATGAATTGGGGCAGTGTCCTCGGCGGCTCGGCGCTTCTGGCCTACGGCATGATTCGCCGCCGTCGTTTTACGGATCTTGTCTTCGCCGGTCTCGGCGCCGCCCTCGCCTATCGCGGACTGAGCAATAGCCGCTTGATGGATCGATCCATGAAACGGCTGATCATGCACACCGGAGCCACCCATCCCATCGAAGTCTCCACCTCCATGACCGTGGAGTGTCCGGTCGACGAGGTCTATGCCTTTTGGCGCAATTTCGAGAACCTGCCGCGCTTTCTGGGGCATATCGCCTCCGTCGAGGAACTCGACGAGCGCCACTCGCGCTGGGTGGCCCGACTGCCCACGGGGATTACCCTGTCCTGGCGCGCCAAAATCATCGAGGAGCGCGAAAACGAGCTGCTCACCTGGCAATCCGTCAAAGGTACGGACATCTACAACGAGGGTTTCGTCACCTTTGAGCCCGTCGCCGACAGCGAGAGTACTGAATTGCACGCCCGCATCGTCTATCACCCCCCGGCCGGCCAACTGGGAGCGCGGATCGTCAGCTTCTTCGATTCTCTGCAAACACAGATCGTTCGCGAGGACTTGCGAAGTTTTAAGCGCCTCATCGAGACCGGTGAGTTGCCCACCGTCCAGGGGCAGCCCTCGGCCCGAGGACGTCACGGAAACGGCCGTATCGAACGGATGAGACTCTGAGCTCTCACCAGCCGATCCGCTGTCTTTGCCATCCCCCTATCACTTCGAGGAGATATCACCCATGAAAGCAATGTGCTGGTTCGGAAAAGAAGATATTCGCGTAGAAGATGTTGCCGACCCCGAGATTCTCAATCCCCGCGACGCCATTATCGAGGTCTCCCTGACATCGATCTGTGGCTCCGATCTCCACCTCTATGAGGGGTTTGTGCCCACTATGGAGCGAGGAGATATTCTGGGACATGAATTTATGGGTGAAGTCGTCGAGACGGGCCATCAGGTCGACAACCTCTCCGTAGGCGATCGGGTGGTGGTTCCCTTTCCCATCGCCTGTGGAAATTGTCGCTATTGTCAAACCGATCTCCATGCTCTGTGCGACAATTCCAATCCCAATGCCTGGATGGCGGAAAAGGCCTTCGGGTACTCCCCGGCCGGCATCTATGGCTACTCCCATCTCTTCGGCGGTTACGCCGGAGGGCAGGCGGAGTATGTGCGTGTTCCCTTCGCCGACGTCGGTCCCATGAAGGTCCCCGACGAACTCTCCGACGAGGAAGTATTATTTTTGAGCGATGTCTTTCCCACCGGTTATCAGGCTGCAGAAGTCGCAGACTTTGAGCCCGGCGCCACCGTCGCCGTCTGGGGATGCGGTCCGGTGGGCCTCTTCGCTATCAAAAGCGCCTATATGCTCGGCGCCGAACGGGTCATCGCCATCGACCATGTCCATGATCGCCTGCGCCGCGCCCGCACCGACTGCGGCGCTGAGGTGCTCCACTTCGAGGAGGAATCCGTGCTCCATTCCCTCGATGAGATGACCGGTGGCCGAGGCCCCGACGTCTGCATCGAAGCCGTCGGCATGGAAGCCCATGGGGCGGGCATGGTCGATTGGTACGACCGGGCCAAGCAGACCTTGCGCCTAGAGACCGGTCGTCCACATGCCTTGCGCCAGGCCATCATGGCCTGCAGCAAAGGGGGCACCATCGTCGTTCCCGGCGTTTTCGGAGGCGTTATCGACAAGCTTCCCATGGGGGCAGCCTTCAATAAGGGACTGACTTTCAAGATGGGCCAGACCAACGTACACCATTATATGTCCCCTCTCCTCGAGCATATCGAAAACGACGAGATCGATCCCACGTTCGTCATCACCCACCGCGTTCCACTCATCGAGGGTCCGGCGGCCTATGCGATGTGTCAACACAAAGAGGACAACTGTGTGAAGGTGGTCATGACCCCGTAACCAAGCGTCCGGAACACCGTGAGTTTCATGTACCCCGCCCCCGACGAGAACATCCCAGTGCCGCCGGGGGCGGCATTGCTTCCCACCTCTAAATGTCCCTCTCGATCTCCTTTGCAATCGCCCGGGCCTGTGGCACAACGAGATCAGGCGCCGATCGATCGACGGTGATCTCAAACACCGCTCTCGCCAGGCGCCGATTATCATTTTGTCCGCTGTTCCAACCCCCCCGGTTATCCCTCGATGAATTGCCCAGACTGCCAGCGCCGTATCCCCTCGGATTCGCTGTATTGCTGCTATTGCGGTCAATCACTGCGCAGGTGTGAGGAATGTGAGCTCTTCTTTGATGAACGGGCTGCGTTTTGCGGCTCCTGTGGATCTCCTCTGGAGACCCAAAGAGCCTCGTCGACCGGAGAATTTCCCGCACCATCACAGACCCTCAATTCCTCACAACCTCCCGCCACCGGATCGGTCTCCGATGCGCTCGGCGACGACACCATTGGCTACCTCCACGATTCCAACGATGAATCGAAGCGCTATTTTCTCTCCCTGGGAGACAATACGGTGGGCGCCGGAGCCAATAATGACATCATCATCAATCGGCCGGCCGTTTCCTGGAATCACGCCATTTTGATCTGCCGAGGCGGACGCGTGTTGGTTCAGGACTCGGCGAGCACGAATGGAACGTTCGTCAATGATGATTTCGTGCGCTCTCCGTGTCATCTAGAACATGGCGAGGAAGTGCGCTTTGGCAGCGAAAACTTCCAGCTCTGGCTTCGCCCATCGTTCCGGCAATCCACGACGGATTGATCAGAGGACTCCGGATGCCCTCTAACTATATCTGAGACCACCGAAGAGATTGCCCTTTTCGTTTAAACGGCCTCATCGTTTATCGCTCTCGACGACGCTGGCGGGTCTGTTTGGCCTTTTCATGGACCGCTTTTATTCCGCCGGCGGCTTCGACACGCTCCATCAACTCCGCGTAGCCCGCTTGAACCTCCTCGCGGGGAAGGTTGCCCTTTTCCAGACGCACGTCGGCCTGCTTGCGGCAGGTCTCATAAAACGCCACTCCGCGCTGCAATACGCGAGGATCATTTCCGGCGACGTCCAGCGCCTTCCACAGACAATCCTCACCATCGGCGAAGCGGCCCAATTTCTCATTATACGAGATCAGATTGATCTGGCTGATGATATAGACCGGGAGCACGCGCTGTCCGAGGTTCTCGTATGCTCTCTCGGAGAGTTTCTCAGCCTTCGTCCCCCACCGAAATGCATCGTCGTATCGTTCGTTTTCGAATAAAAGAACGCTCAATTGCTGACACCCCTGAGCCAATTGGGCCAGAAAGTCGGGCCTACCCGCGTCGGCCAAATCATCGACAAGTCGACTGGCCTCTTCCATCATTTCGTTGGCCTTCGACCAATTTTCTTCCCGGGCGTAGATGACGGCCAGATTCTGACGCGCCCCCAACTCCAGTGGGTCTGGACCTTTTCGCGGCGACTCCTCGTCGAGCTCCTGGCGGTCGATCCGTGCCAGAAGCTCCAGCGCCTTCTCCCCGCTGCTGCGGGCCTCGTCCCGGTCCCCAAGGGCCAGATGAATGCTCGACAAATTGAGATGTGTAGCCGCGCTATTGGCCGCAAAATCGTCGCCCTTGGCGATCAATTCGTCACAGATGTCGGCGGCTCGACCGTGGTAGTCGCGCGACTGCTTTAGTTGATTGCGGCGCTGATACACCACTCCCAACTCATTGAACACGCGAGCCCGCATCTTCTGCAGCCGATCGCTTTCAATCTCTGCCATATCGAGGATTGCTTCCGCTTCGGTGAGCACTTCAGCGCCCT
>SKPJ01000213.1 GCA_007119595.1 Myxococcales bacterium | reverse complement strand
TCATCATCGTCACAGGCGGCGACCATTTCGTCGGCACAATGACGCATGCGGCGGTGTCCCTCGTATTCATACCAGCAGTCGATGGCGGCCTCGCGATTGCCAGTCTCGAGCGATCGGCGAATCCAAATATCGGGCAGATGGCGGCGGATCGCTGTCTGGACTTCCTCGATGACCTCCAGTGCTCCAGCGCGCCGCGCGTAGCGCTTTAACAGGCGAAAATCCTTTCGATAACCGGTGCGCTCAAAGAGCGTCTTGGCGTAGGGAAGAACCTCGACGCGGCGGTCCTCATCGAGCCTGTCCGACACTTCGGCGATCAGCTCCCGAACTCGTCCAATGCTCAGTCCATCGGGGTCGTCACCGCGCCAGGCGTCGAGTCTTTCGAAGAGTTTTTCGATATCCGGCGCCGGCTGCGAAGAATTGCTCGTGGCCCAGGGATTTCTCCCCATCGGAAGTTCTTGCAACGCCGATTCCATGCGCCTGCGAAGCGGGTCGCACACATCGGGCATCACCGGGCCGACCCACTCGTAGATTTCGCCATCGGCATAGAGTGGCGGAAGATGTTCAAGCGTCGTCTGCGCTCCGCCGCGCGGATCCCGTACTCCAAACACCACCCGCCCGACGCCGTGCAACAACAACGTACTGGCACACATTACGCAGGGCTCCACCGTGGTGTAGCAGGTCATCTCCAGTGCCCGTGGCCACAACCTGGGATCGACGCTCTGCAGAGCCAGAATTGCGGCGTGATTGCCGGGATTATAAACCGGCTTCAAAGCGGCGCCCTTACCTTCACCGACGACCTCACCGGCGAGGGTGACCACAGCGCCCGTAGGGAGATTGCCCTCGCCCTCGGAAGCCCGTGCAATCTTCACCGCCCGCTTCATAAATTTCTGGTCCTTCAAACTATAATCCTTGCGGCGTGCAGCGTTCTCAGCGAGAGGATTGACTGACCATTGAATTCCAAGCACCGACAAGGGCTGTGGCGGCCCGATCGATCTCGTCGCTGGTGGTGGTCTTTCCGAGAGACAGCCGCACGGAGCCGGCGGCTTCTTCGGGTTCAATGCCCATGGCGACGATGACGGAAGACGCGGCGTGTTCTCCACCATGACAGGCGGAACCGGTCGACGCGGCGACCCCATCGGCATGGGCGAGCAACCGATCGCCAGAGACCGACGGAAAGCGCACGTTCAGTGTATTCGGCAACCGCGGGCTCCGATGGCCATTGATGACTATTTCGGGGATTTCGGCATTCAATTTTTCCCATAATCTGTCTCGTAACCCTCCGATCTTCGCCTGAGATATCTCGAGCGTCTCGGCGGCGATCTCACAGGCCACGCCGAATCCGACGATCGATGCCACGTTCTCCGTGCCGGGGCGCATGCCGTTTTCATGACTGGCGCCGTAGAGCACTGATTCGATGGGCGTACCGCGGCGTATATACAGAGCGCCCACGCCTTTGGGACCGTGCATTTTATGCGCAGCAACCGACAATAAATCGACGCCCAGTTCATCGACATCGACATCGACCTTACCCACCGATTGAGCGGCGTCACTGTGCACCGTGGCGCCGGCGTAGGCGGCGATCTCAGCGATCTGTTGCACCGGCTGGATGACGCCCGTCTCGTTATTGGCATGCATGACCGTCACCAATGCCGTCTGGTCGCTGATCGCATCGCGAATCTGGTCCAGTTCGACACGTCCATGCCGATCGACGGCCACCGTACTCACCGAGCGATCCTGTGCAGCGAGTCTTCGGCAGGGCTCGGCAGTCGCCGGATGCTCGATGGCCGAGGTGACGACGCCGGGCCGGTCTTGGCGCGCTGTGCATACGCCGAAAATGGCGAGATTATTGGCCTCCGTGCCCCCCGAGGTAAAGACGACCTCCGACGGGGAACATCCCAATAATTGGGCGACCCGATGTCGCGCCTTATCCACCGCCCGCCGCGCCCGCCGGCCGAAGATATGTCCGCTCGACGGGTTTCCAAAGCCCTTGTGCAAATAGTCCGTCATCGCCTGGGCCACTTCCGGCAAAATCGGTGTGGAGGCATTGCAATCCAGATAGATCGGATCGGTGTCGTCTGCTCGCGCCATCTCATCTCCCGAATTTGATTGTCATCGCAATTGCTGGCTCACAGCATTGAAGCGGCGAAAATTTTTCGCAAATCTCATTGTTAAACCTATGTATGTCTCGCCAGATTGCCATGACTTTTCCTCTGTTGCCCGAACCGGCGTCATTCATGGCAAAACGCCCATTTCTGCCGAGCCTCCTCGTCGCTTCCTTTGATTGCGGTGCGATGCATGCTATCGGCAACTGATGATCAGGTAGTGTCACGGGGATGAGATTTCTTTGAACTGCAAAGGAACAATTCATGAGCAGCGGTGACGGAATCACCATACTGGACCTCTCCGGGGGAGAGGAAGGCGGAGGCCTGAAGGCCTTGTCGGAACACAAAAAGAAGATCGCCACCATTGCGGTCGCCGTGGTGGCGTTGGCGATCGCTGCGAGCTCCTTTTTTCAGGTCGGAGCCGATAGCGTGGGCGTCGTCCTTCGATTCGGCGAGGTCCATCGCACCGTCGAGCCCGGGCTCCATTTCAAAATCCCGCTCGGCGTCGAAGAACCACATATCGTACCCACGAGAAAGCAACTCAAACAGGAATTCGGATTTCGCACTATCCAGGACGATGAGCGAACCCAGTACGCCACCGAGGGCTACGAAGATGAATCCCTGATGCTCACCGGCGACCTCATCGTCGTCGACGTACAGTGGACGATTCAATATCGCATCACCGATGCCGAGGATTATCTCTTTCAGGTGCGCAACGTCGACGACACCCTTCGCTTTGTCACCCAGGCGGTGATGCGCGAGGTCGTAGGGGACCGTACGGTCAACGAAGTCCTGACCGTGGGACGCGCCGATCTGGCAGTGGAGGTCAATGAGCGACTACAACAACTCGCCGATCGCTACGAGATGGGCATCAGCGTCAGCGATATCATCCTGCAGGACATCACGCCGCCGGGACCGGTGCGCCCGTCCTTCGACGAGGTCAATCAGGCCCAGCAGGACCAACAGCGACTCATCAACGAAGCCCGCCGCGACTACAACGCCGCCGTGCCCCGGGCCCGCGGAGAGGCCAAACAGATCGTCCAGCGCGCCGAGGGATACAAAATTCAGCGCGTCAACCGCGCCGAGGGACAGGTGGCTCGATTTCGCAACCTCTATGAGGAATACGTAGAAGCTCCCGAGATCACCCGTCAGCGCATCTACCTGGAAACCATGGGCGAAGCACTGCCGCAGATCGACAATTTGGTCATCGTCGACAGCAGCGCCGAAAACGTCATCCCCTTGCTCCCCTCCGGCACAGGCGCCGGACTCGGCATCGGAACTCAAGGCTTGCAAGGAGGTCAACAATGAATCGCACCCAGGTCATAGCCACCGGCGTACTCACCTTCATCACCGTCGGCGCCATCCTATTTGTCTCCTCAGCCACGGTGGTCAACGAGAACGAGCAAGTGGTGATCACCCAATTCGGGGCCCCCGTCGGCGATGCGATCACCGAACCGGGGCTGTATTTCAAAACCCCCTTTATTCAGCGAGTCCATCGATTCGAAAATCGCTATCTGGAGTGGAGCGGCGATCGAAACCAGATTCCAACCCTGGATAAGCGTTTTATCTGGGTCGACACCTTTGCTCGCTGGCGCATCGTCGATCCCCTTCGATTTTATCAACGAGTCCTCGATGAATCGGGCGGCCAATCGCGCCTCGACGATATCATCGACGGAGCCACCCGAGATGTAGTGGCCAACCACGACCTCATCGAAGTGGTACGCCTGACCAATCGAGAACCGGAGATCGATCCCGATCTGGAGGAATTTGAAGAAGAATTGGAGGTCGAAATCGACGTCGACATCGAAGAAGACCCGGTCCATACGGGATTGGTCGAAATCGATCGGGGTCGCGCCCAGATCATGGACGCAATTTTGGAACAATCGGCAAACCGCGCAGAGGACCTGGGCATCGAAATCCTGGACGTGCGCTTTAAGCATATCCACTACAACGAGGATGTGCGCCAACAGGTCTTCGCGCGCATGATCGCCGAGCGCCAACGAATCGCCCAGCGATACCGCTCCGAGGGCGAAGGGCAGGCGGCGGAAATCGAGGGTGAAAAGGAACGAGAACTCCAACGGCTGGAATCCGACGCCTACCGAGATGCCGAGCGGCTGCGTGGTGAGGCCGACGGAGAAGCGGCCGCCATCTATGCCGAGGCCTTCGACGTCGATCCGGAATTCTATCGCTTTCTGCGGACCATGGAGACCTACGAAGAGGTCCTCGACGAGGATTCGACACTTGTCTTGACCACCGACAGTGACTTCTTTCGCTATCTTCGGAGCATCGAAGAAATCCAAGGTCCTTTGGATGATTAACGAGCGGACCTTCAGTTAACTCTCGCCGCCACGGATCCCCAATCTATGCCCGCATCGACGGGGGGACGAATGGACCGGGTACGGCGACGGGACCGCATTGCCCGTCCCACCAATCGCCCCCGTCGCTCTCGCAGCAATCGATATCGTTGTCCCGATCGCATTGATCCGGGCATACGCCGGTGGAGACCTCGGTATTGCATATTGCCCCGTCGTCGGCATCGGCCACCGCCGTGTCCGCACCAATATCGGCCACCGCCGTATCTTCTCCGGTGTCGCTGGTCGCCACGTCTGGTTCATTCACACTAAATCCGACGTCCGTCGACTCCTCTTCCGACGAGCACGATACACCGGCAAAGAAGATCGCACTGGCGGTCACTGCTTTCATCGCCACTATCGCCTTTTTTCGAATCTTCGTTTCCTGACTCATCCAGCTCCTCCTCCGTTCGTGCCATCGGTGACAGTCTATCGAATTGCTTTCGTCCAGTTTAGCGCACTCCGAGGGGGATATAAACGAAGCGGGAAGTCCGGAATCGATGCTGCGAAACAACTCGCCGTGTGACGCGATATGATCCACGTCATACCAACTTGTGACATGCCATCTAAGTTGGGAACTCCGATGTGATGAGACACAACACACCACGGAAAACCTATGGCCATGCCGACGGACAACTCGCTCTTTGAACAGGTGCGTAACGTCGTCACCGAACCGGAGTGGCTGCTGGCGAAGCCCATCATCGAGGAGATTCAAGCCCTAAAAAGAGAAAAAAACGCCGTCGTACTCGCCCACAACTACCAACATCCGCTCATCTATCACGGGGTCGCCGATCTGCGCGGAGACTCCCTGGGATTGGCCCGTGAGGCCGCCGACGCCGATGCCGACGTCATCGTCATGTGTGGGGTTCACTTTATGGCCGAGACGGCCAAATTATTGAATCCAGACCGCACGGTGTTGTTGCCGGATTACGACGCCGGTTGCTCGCTCGCCGACGCCATCACCGCCGACGACGTTCAGGCATTAAAGAAGCGTCATCCAGGCGTTCCGGTGGTCACCTACGTCAATACCTCGGCGGCGGTAAAAGCGGCTTCCGACGTATGCTGCACCTCGTCGAATGCGGTCACCATCGTGGAAGCTCTGAATAGCGAGAAGGTCCTCTTTGTCCCCGATCGCCATCTGGCAAAATACGTAGAGCGCAACTCGGAGGTCGAAATTCTGACCTGGGAAGGCGGTTGTGTGGTCCATGAGGAATTTCAAAGCGCCGATATCGACGCCCTGCGAGCCGACTATCCCGGCATCGACGTCATCGCTCATCCGGAGTGCACAAAGGAGGTCCAGGACAGCGCCGATGCCGTCGGCTCGACCTCTCAGCTCATCGATTGGGTGGAAGAACATCGCCCCGAGCAAGTGGCGATGATCACGGAATGCACCATGAGCGACAACGTGGCCGCCCACTTTCCGAAAATCGCCTTCAAACAGCCGTGCTCCATCTGTCCCTATATGCGCCGTATCACTCTGGAGAAGATTCGCGACTGTCTCGAAACGATGGATGATCCGGTGGAGATCGATCCTCGAATCGTCCCCGGTGCCCGCCGCGCCGTACGTCGCATGTTGGAGTACTCCCGTGTCGATTCTTGAACCCGTTTTTCCATCTCTGGACCCCATCCGATGATGAACTCTTATTGGCATACAGACGTAATCATCATCGGTGCCGGACTGGCGGGATTGACGACCGCCTGGCATCTGCGAGACCGGTGCGTGACCATCGTGCGCCCCCCAGATTACGGGGCTGCCAGCTATCTCGCCCGGGGAGGGATCGCCGCCGCCATCGGGGAACACGACCGGCTCGAAGACCACGTACAGGATACGATCAACGCCGGTGACGGGTTGGTCGATCCCGATGTGGCCGACCTCCTCGTCAGTGATGGTATCGAACGCATGATCGATCTCTTCGAACTGTCGATCGACTTCGATCGAGACGAGGAGGGACGACTTCAGTTGGGACGGGAAGCACTGCACAGCCACTGTCGAATCGTCCACGCCGCCGGCGATGAGACCGGTCGACACGTCACATCGGCGGTACGCGACGAACTTCGCGCCCGCCGCGACGTTACCTTCGTCGACGGGCGAGCTCTGGAATGCATCGAACGCGACGGCCGCGTCGCCGGTGTCGTCTTCGACGCCGGTCTATCCACACCCCAGGTGCTTCTGGCACCGGCGACGGTGCTGGCCACCGGAGGCATGGGCGGCTTGTACGAGCGCAGCACCAATCCCGTCAGTGCTCGCGGCGAGGGTCTGGCCATCGCGGCCCGGGCCGGCGCCACATTGGCCGATCTGGAGTTCGTCCAATTCCACCCCACCGCGCTGGACTGCAATCAGCGTCCACTGCCGTTGCTGAGCGAAGCGATCCGCGGTCAGGGGGCAACCCTGATCGACGGCGACGGGCAACCTGTGATGGACGGCCATCCCAAAGGCGATCTGGCCGGCCGCGACGTGGTCAGCCGGGCGTTGTGGAATCGCATCGTCGACGGCATCGACGTCTACCTCGATGCCACCTGCATCGACGACTTCTCGCAGCAATTCCCAGCGGCCTTTGATGCCTGTCAAAAAGCGGGCCTCGACCCCGCATCGGACCGGATCCCGATCACTCCCGCCGCCCACTACCACATGGGCGGTGTCGCCACCGACAACCGCGCCGCGACCAGCCTTCCCGGCCTGTGGGCCGTCGGCGAAGTCGCCTCCACCGGCGCCCACGGTGCCAATCGACTGGCCAGCAACTCGTTATTGGAAGCCCTGGTCTTCGGCGCACGGGCTGCCCGCGATATCGGCGCCGTTCCTCGAAATTTACACTCCATTCCTCTGGACCGTGTGATGCACCTTCGAAACTCCTGGAGGCATGGTCTTCGAATGGCCGAAGACGCCAGTCCAATCCATGAGACGTTGGCCCGGCTGATGTGGACCCACGTGGGGATCAAACGCTCCAACTCATCACTCGTCGAGGCCCTGAATCACCTCAACAATCTCATCGCCGACCTCGAACGCCACAATCCGGCGCGATTGGCCGTAGAAGCCGCCCGCTCCATCACCCGTGCCGCCTGGCGACGAACCGAAAGCCGGGGAGCCCACTACCGGGTGGACTTTCCGAAGCCCGACGATCTCTTTCAAAATCGCCTATTCGTGCGCGACAGCAAGCAGATTTCATCGTCCCATTCCAATCCCCGCCTGCCCGAAAGCGAAGCCGAACCCCAATCCTCTACAACTCCACCGCGCCCATGAGCGATATCCACTTCACAGATCAGATCCTGATCGTCGGCGCTGGCGTCATCGGCCTGAGTATCGCCTGGGAATTGGCGGGATTGGGCTATTCGGTGGTCGTCGCCGATCGAAGTCAACCGGGCTCGGGAGCCACCCGTGCCGCCGGTGGAATGCTGGGATTGACCGCCGAAGTGAAATTCGACGAACAGGACATGCTGGAGTTGGAGAAACAGAGCCTGTTGATGTTTCCGGAGTATGTCGCGGCACTAAAAAAAGATTCCGGCATCAATCCCGATTATCGCAGCAAGGCAACTCTGGTGCTCGCCCGAGACCGAGACGACGCAGAAGCACTGCAGCGAAGCTTTGACTATCAAAAAAGCGTCGGCCTCCCCGCTCAATGGCTCGACGAGGACGAAATTGAACTGAATTTTCCCTCGCTGCGCGGAATCCCAAGAGCCGTTCGCTGCCCCAATGATCACTGCGTCGATCCCCGCCGGATGACCGACGCCCTGGTCGCCGCCTGCAAAGTACGGGACGTGACGTTTGTCGATGACGTCTCCGCAAGCTCGTTGATCACCGACGAGGGACGATGCAAAGGCGTCGAGACTGACGATGGACGAAGGATTTTCGCCGATCAAACGGTGATCGCCGCGGGAGCGTGGAGCAGCCAGATCGCCGGCATCCCGGAATTCAATAAGCCCACCTTACGCCCTGTGCGCGGACAGATGATCGCCATCGACACCGGCTCCGATCACTTGATCGACCGTGTGCTAAGAACGCCAGCGGTCTATATCATTCCCCGCCAAAACGGTCGCCTGCTCATCGGTTCCACGATGGAGGAAAAGGGTTTTTCAGAAGAGGTCACCGCCGGCGCGGTGCGCACTCTTTTGCGCGAGGCCTGGCGCATTCTTCCCGGTATCGATGAGCACCCCATCGAGTCTCTATTTTCCGGGTTTCGGCCCGTCAGCATCGACGACCGGCCGTTGCTCGGCCCCTCCCTTGTCGACGATCTCTTTTTGGCCACCGGACACGGCCGTCACGGAATCCTACTCGCCCCCGTTTCGGGGCAGATCATGGCCTGCCACATCGCCCACCCCCAGTGGACTCAACAGACCTACCCCGCCTTCGATCCCAGGCGATTTTCTAGATAGAGGACATCCGGAATTCCCGAATCTGAGCAGGACCGAGATGAAATCTTCGAGATCGATATTCGGCGCAACCGCAGGCGTAGCCGGAGGCTACTCCAAGTGTTAAGCCGATATCGAGATCGTGATTT
>SKPJ01000535.1 GCA_007119595.1 Myxococcales bacterium | reverse complement strand
TGTATTTGGGTATTTATACCCAATTTCCAATGACAAGTGACCACGATGTCCCTATAGTAGCGCTATTCAAAAGACCTACAATGCCTTCACCGTGGTCGGAACACTCGAAAACCACAGGTTGGCGCGGCAATTCAAATGGAATGGAGCAACTGATGGGTACTATCCGATTGAGTCTGGGACTGATCGTCGTCTTTTTATTGAGCCTTGGCTATGTGGCTTGCGGAGCAGACGCTCCCGAAGAGAGCGAGGAGAGCGCCGGGGGTTCGGATCGCGTCGTCACCCCCTCCTGCCAGGGAAAATGCGACGGCCCCTCCGACATCTTCGATAGTCCCTACGAGGCCGATGTGGAGGCCATGAACTCCATCTGGTCCGGCGACAGCCCCATGGACAACCCCCAGGATGCATTCGTCGTCGACATCGACCTCGGCGAAGCCCAGTTCACCGCACCTACCCATCTCTTCGACAGCCCGATCAACGTCATCCCCTACGCCGACGGAGACGATGTAACCGATGCCAACGGAGAGGTGATGGAGCGCGGTGACAGAGTCATCGCCCAGGCTTTTGCCCCCGGTGTCATCGGCTTTACCATCAAGCATCATCGCCCCTCCAATCGCACCATGACGCCTCACGATATCGAAAGCGATATCAAAGAGCAGGTCAAACTGCAGGACACCCATATCGGAATTGTCGTCGGTGTGAATCGAGACGGAGAACCGGGCGCCGTGACCCTCAACAACCCACAGAGCTATGAGGGCGGACGGTTCGGAAGCCCCTCGTATCCCATGATCTTCGTCAAACCCAGTTGGCCCGACTATCTGCCCTCCGGCAAGCACTGGGACTTCAACCACAATACATTGTTGATGCTCGCCGGCTTCAACGCCGTCTCCAACTTCCCCGGCGATTATAACGGCGGCGATCCCCTGGCCGCCCACAACGTAGAACGACTCCAAGAACATACGGAGATGATGGTCCGAGCCATCACAGGCGACGAAGAAGCCCTCGCCTTCTTTGAAGACCCGGCCAATCTCGTCTACTGCGCCGAATTGGTCTTCTTGGGTACTTCCGCGGGACTTCACTTTCCGCTCAACGCCGAAACCATGGTCCCCCTCGTCGGCGAAGAGGTATGGCGAGACTTCGTCGCCGAAGTCGAAAAACATCAAAGCGATGAAGAGGAATCGGCCTTCGCCTCCATGAACAGCAACCCCATGATCGACTACGTCCCCCTTACCCTTCCCTCAGATGAGCTTAAACCGGCCTATGAATACGCCCCGAACCCCGATCAGTTGGCTCATAAACTGGCCTTCAAGCCCATGACCATGGCCGATATCGTACAACAATTTTTGCGCACCCACGTGCCGCGCCAACACCTCGGCGAACAGATGGCTCCCGTGCAGGGCCAGTTGCTGGCAGCCATGAAACCTGGTCTACTCGAAGCGATGGCCATGGACGAGATTCCAGAAGAGGATCCGCGGCGCATTGCGGTCGACCAACTCTTCGATGGCATCGTCGACGTCGTCTCCACTCCCCACGAAAGCTACGAGGCTTTTCTTCAAAGCGTAGCCCCCCTGATGGAACAAGCCCGACACGTCACCGGTCCCCGCGAAGGTGATGATTCGGGAAGCGCGTTTTTCGTACCCCCCAGCCTTTACCACGTCGTCGCGCAAGGGAAGCACCCCGGCGGATTGCTGGAATTGGACTACCTCGGTCATGGAATTCACGTCTCCGCGACCTATCGCGACGGCTACGAACCGGGACACAATCCGGACCAAGACGACCCACAAGACGATACAGAACCCGACATCCTTCCCGACGATAGCCCCTACGCCAATAGCTGCCAGACTTCCTGCGGTGGTCAGGCCCCCGACGAGAGCTGCTGGTGCGATGATATATGCCAGCAATACGGCGATTGCTGCCACGATATCGACGATGAGTGCTCCTTCGAATAAAACAGTTCATTTGTCAGCGTATTTGGAGTTGAAAACCGAGTGATAGGATCACCAGATTGATCCAATTTCGGGTAAACCCGTCACTCGGACTATCTTCGGCCTGTGACGACGACGTGCCCTCGGCACCTCCGCCGAAATAACGCAGATTGAGAAAAGCGTCGACCTCCTCACTGACCCGTCCACCGACGCGAAGGCTGGCATCCCAGATCGCCCCCTCCACGTCGCTATCAGAGATATTGAGATAGCGAATCGGAGCATAAAATCCGTCGATTTCGGTGCCAAACCACCAGCCACTATCCCGCCTGTGTTGAGCCCGAAATTTCAACAGTGGAACCAGCCCCACATCGCGCCGCTCGCGACGCAATTCGCCATCGGCAGCCTCCACGCCGATCGTCGCATTGCGAATCTGTACTCCTCCCCCAACGCCCAGCTCCGTTCGCTCAGCACCACTTAAGTCATAATCGTAGCTGAGGCGATAAAATGGAAAGCTGTAGCGAAACACCACCGGGCGCCCCTCTTCAAATATGGCACCGTCGACGATCAAATCTCGCCGGGCCCGCACCCGGGTTTCGATATCGAGGGGCTGCCACAAAAACACCAGTCGGTGCCGCTCGCTCAATTTGGTTTCCACGCTGTAGCGCTGAAAGGGAAATAACACACCTTGTCCCCCCTCATCGACATAGTCGATATACGTGCCGTCCTGACTGAATTGAATCCGATGGTAAACCGGCGCATTAAACCCCAACTCGGCGCGCAGTGACAAACCGAATGGTCGTTCATTGACTTCCTGCTCTCCCACCCCCTGATCATCCACTTCCTGGGCCACCGCCGATGCACTCCAACATACCGACCCCACCGAACAACCCATCACCAACCAGATCAGCCACCGATGAAAACCCGCCATTTTCAACCCCCTTCATTCAGAAAAGTGCAACCCCATCGACATCGAGGCCACGGACTCATCAGTGCTAATCACCGACGATACTTCGTCGAGCAAACAATGGTTTCAACGCCCCGTAAGAACCTCATATATGGCTATCAAGCACAGACGTCGAAGGGCTCTTCGGTACACACCGCATCGCTGGAACACCCGCAGGCACCATCGTAACAAGTGTCGCTATTGGGGAGCTCCTCACAGGCTGCGTCACTTCCACACATGCACCGGCCATCGACGCAGGTATCGGCGCCGGGGTGAATACAATCGGTGTCGGATTGGCAGCCCTCCACGCAATACAAAAGATCCGGATCGCAGATGGCGTGGGGTTTTCCACAGGCTACCGTCTGACCCGATTCACCATAGAGATCGATGGTGATCCGCTCCATCTGAAGGGTGTCACAATCGATGTGCTCCCCTTCTGCAAATGCGCATAAGCCTTCGCCCTCATGCTCGATGCACGCCTGGGTCACCGCGCATTCGTCCTGGTGCTGACAGGGATCGGCCCAGCCGCTGTACAGCGCGACGCACTCCGCGTCATCGTCGCATGTGGCGGCCTGCTCCTGCTGCTCCCATTCACAGAGATTGTCCTCGCACATCCATTGCGACTCCTCGCCGCAATCGGAGGCAACCTCACAGGATTGGCGACAAAACATCGGGCCATCGGTGTCTGGATCGGTTTCTCCGTTATTCGAATCGTCCCCGTTATTGGCGACACCTTGATTCGAATCGACATCGTCATTTGAATCGCCCCCATTATTTGCACCACCATTGGGCTCCGACTCATCATTGTCAGTTATTTCGTCATTTATGTCATTTTCGTCATCATCGCCACTGCTTGCGCTCTCCTCGTTGTTTCCGGGCTGCTGGTTCGGTTCACCGTCCCCATTTTGGTTTTCTGTAATCGCATCTTGATTTGCCGCATCATTGCCGTCTTGGCCGCCGTCATCACCGCCATCGTCCCCACAGGCCACCGCGAGGACCAGGCAGAAAAAACCAATTAGGAGCAACCACAAACTCGAGTAAATGCGTTTCATATTTTTCTCGCCGGGCTCTAAAGCAAATGATGGCTTCCGAGGTTTAGCGTATTACCACGGTGATCAACGAGATGCGAATTGAGCCCGGCGACGACGCCCCCCGGCGAGTCCCATTATCAGAAGTGCCAACAACACCGGTGCAGAACCGTTTCGAGAACCACCGACGGCACAGCCACCACAGGATTCGGAGGGAGCACTCTCGTCGGCCCCCTGTTGACCCTCATCATCTGGAGAATCGATTACTCCCACGTCATCAGAACCGCCGACACCGACGTCATCGGAGTCCGTGGCGCCCGCATCATCCGATGCTTGACCACCGGCGTCAAAATCAGCGCCCGAACCCGCATCACCACCGGCATCGGGCTCTTCCTCTTCTTCGGGGTCTGAGTCTTCGTGCTCCGAGCCACCGTCTTCGCATTCTGCCGGCAATTCATCGCCTGGTGCCGGCTCCACGATCTCCACAGACTCGCTCTCGGATTGGACCTCTCCACTCTCGTTCGTCGCGGTCAGTCGAGCGTAATAAGTCCCCGGCTCCACTCCCGTGGTATCCCACAGACCGCTGGCCACCTCGGGGCCGGAGGCGACGACATCGCCGGTGGATTCATCGATGATCTCCAGACTCAATTCCGGGATCGGATAACCACCGACCCCGTCGGCATGAAAGGTGACGGGCAAACAGGGCTGCGTCGACTCCGTGCTGGCGTGTACCTCGCCGAGCGTCGGCGACGGGTCGAGCACGTCGATGGTGACCGTCGTCTCATCGCAAAGTGCGCCTCCATCGATGCATACAGATAGGCTGACCTCCTTGGTTCCCTGGGACTGAAAACGAACCACTAATTCCTCTTCGTCCGACGTCTCCGGCTCTCCGTCCTCAAAGGACCACTGGCGCACCTCGACATCTCCAATCGAAACATCAGAGGCACTGACCGCAGTGCCGGCGGCTCCGGGATCGGAAACGTTGGGATACACCGGACTCGTCGGAGCCAGGACGATACTGGCGTGCAGCTCTCCGGGCGCCTCACAGGTCTCCTCCACGCAGACCGTCCCCTCCGAGCAATCGCTGTCGTCGCAGCAACCACTTTCCATTACACAGCTGCCATCGGAACACTCCATCAGGCCATCGTCACAGGCCGATTCCTCGCAAAACCCGCCGGTACACTCCCCGCTGGTACAGTCACAGCCCACGCTGCCACAATCGGTCTCCTGCTTCGCTGTGCATCCCGTCCCTTCGCAGAACCCGCCCGCGCATTCTCCATCGACACAATCACATCCCACATCGCCGCAATTGATGGTCTGCAACGCCGTACACCCCGTTCCTTCGCAAAATCCGCCAGCACACGAACCATCGACACAACTGCAACCGAAATTTCCGCAATCCAGGTCCTGCTTCGCCGTGCACCCCGAGCCGGGACAGAATCCACCGGCGCACTCTCCGTCGACACACCCACAGCCAAAGTTTCCGCAATCCACCTCCTGCTTCGCTGTGCATCCCGAGCCGGGACAAAATCCCCCGGAGCACTCCCCGTCGACACACCCACAGCCAAAGGCCGCACAATTCGATTCCTGCTCCTCCGTACAGCCGGACCCATCACAAAATCCCCCCGAGCACTCCCCATTGACACATCCACAACCAAAGCCACCACAATTTTCCGCCTCCGTCGTCGTACATCCCTGATCGTTCGTCTCGCCGCCGGGACTGCCTCCATCGCTACCCTGGGCGACATTCAGCAGGTGGTCGAGTTGACCGAAGAGCGCATTTCCAGGGCAGGCCGTACCCCCATATTCTCGATGCCCCCGCACGTTGTTGCGATCCAGACCGATCCCATAATATCCCGAGATCGCCGCTAAAATCCGACCTCCTGCATCAAACATTGCCGCCGAAGGAGCGTGGTTGCTGTAGGTCCCGATAAAGCTCACTCCCAGATTCCCGGTGTTATTGCCACCCACGTGCGTTCCACGAAGCCCTTCGTGGCGTCCGGCGTATACCTGTCCGTCCTGTCCCACCAGAAAGTGATAGCCGATATCGCACCATCCCTGGCTGCTCATATGAAAATTTTGAATCTGTTTGACCCGCTGGGCCACCGACACAGAATCGTTGGTCGGCGTCACCGTGTGATGGACGGTGACTCGGTAGGGACCGTGACCGACGGAGCAATTGGTGGGGCTCGCCCCCCATCCGCTTCGACTGACATCGACCCCGGTATTGGCGGCCAACATCTGTTTTCGCTGAGTAAAATCGGAGTCCCCGGCGGCGCCGTCTCCGCGGGGTTCCGGTCGATATTCAAAGGCCTCGACTGCCAAAAACCGAAGGTCCTCGCGATCGACTCCCCGAAATCGAAGCTGGATAGCTGTCCCTTCGCCGACGACATCGGCATGGGCATTGTGGGCGATCCCATCGCGATAGGTGATCTCTGCAGGGATCCACGGCGAATCCACACCGTCCGTCTCCGAGACCAAACGCACGTCTACATCGGGCGTTAATTCGGCATCAAAGCGAAATGCCACTCGATCGAAATCCCGATCCTCGACGGCGATCTTTTCGCTCACAAAGCCGGTCGCCCCGCTCCCGCCCAGACGGGTGCGCAGGCCCTGTTCTTCGGCCACAAATACCGTGCCGTGATCTCCTGCGGAGGACCACTCGTCGACCTCCGCCGAAGGGCCGTCCTCCACCGCTTCTCCGGAACACCCGACCACCAATACCAAGAGCAACAGCGCCACTCCGAGCCCGTTACCTCCAATTTTTTCCTCTGATCTCATCTTCATGACACTCCAACTGGTCATCGCTGGTAGATTATCGATCCATGCTCCAAATCGAGATCCTTGAGCGCAAGAATTATTCCACCCACCGATAGCCTCCTCTTTCAACTCTCGTCGGATTGGACATGCCTTTGGTTGACGACCTGCGACGGTGCTCACCATTCCTTCTCACCCTGGTATTCGCCCGGGAAAAACTGCATATCCGCGGGGTCTGCAGACCGCCCCCCTGTGCCATCTTGACACACTCCATCGCCGACACTTCGCCGACATCTTCACTGCCCCGATTTGATCTTTGTGCGCACGCTTCTAACTCCGACCAACTCTGAACCGCCTCTTCTCCATTGCGACGCCGAATATCGCAACCATCGACCGGTCCTCACTGACGCTGGTGAACACCGCCTCCCCCGGATACAATCGATCATCGGTTCGCAATGGCGAAATCTGCACTGATACTCCATCGACAACGACCTTATGTCCCCGCGAGACACCGTCAGCACCGAGAACGACCCCGACAATGTGCCCCCGACGAATGATGGAAAATACCGCGGACTGATCCGCGCCGTCTTCATCATCATTCCCTTTGTATTTTTGGCACAGGGCGCCTTCGGAGACCGCTTCGAGGAACCCTATCCCAGTCTGACCTTGCCCGGCTTTTCCACCTGGGGACAGACCGATGAGGGACAATTTCTGGCTTATAATGTCGACGTGGTCTGCATCTTCGAAGGCGGAGACCGTGAGATTCTTTCACCGGTCTATTTCGTGCGCCCGGCCCCCCGCAGTCATTTCTCGTCACTCATGCGGTGGTTTCTTCCCCCTTCGGATGACACGCGACCAATCGATGACCGGGATACACCGCCGCCACTGGAACAAGTCGCACCACCGTGGCTTCACCGTGTCGCTCCCGGTCTCCATCTTCGCGAAGACAACCACTATACGGAGCGGGCCGACGCCTCGATGCATCAATGGCTCATCGACCGCAGCGACGAATTATTTCCCGACCGCACCACGGTGCGCATCGAATTTCATTGGTATTTTCTAGTCCTCGAACAAACCGAAGAGGGAATCCAGAAAAACCGCGCTGATGACGAGGTCTTTGTCGTGAGTCTTTCTCGATGACACTTCTCGATCACATCATCTTTCGAGAATACGAGTCCTCCACCCGAGGTCTTCCCATCTTCCGGGTGTTATTTGCTCTTTATATTCTCCTGATCTTTCTTCCGCGCTATGAATGGATCTCCCACTTTCCCGACGCATTTTTTCATCCTCCCCCTGGATTGACCCTGTTTTTTTCCGGGTTTCCCTCTCCGTGGGTATTTCACGGCCTCCACTTCGGTATCGCCCTATCGGCACTGGCCCTATTGGTCGGCTATCGCACCCGTCTATTCGCCCTGGCACTCGGCGCTTTGATGCTCTTCGGCAACGCCTGGGCCTATTCTTTCGGCAAGATCAACCACGATATTTTTCTGATCGCCGTGCCCCTGGTCATGGCGTTTTCCGGTTGGGACGGACGGCTGACCGAAACCTCGAAGAAGGAGCATTTGCCGGCATGGCCACTGGCCTTGCTTGCGTTATTGATCGGGTTGGGCATGTTGAGCGCCGGGGCCCCAAAAATCACCAGTGGCTGGCACGAGCCCGACACCTTGGCCAGTCTCGGTCATGTAATCCGCCACCACTACGTCGTCGGCGCCGACAGCTTATTGGGTCAACCACTGATGGATCTCGACAGCCGGGCGCTGTGGATCCTCGCCGACTACGGAGCGCTCTTTTTGGAGTTGGGGTTTATCCTCGCCATCTTTCACCACCGCAGCATGCGTCTATTCTGCGCACTGGCTGCCTTCTTTCATCTGGGGGTTTATCTGGTGATGGGCCTGCGCCTTACCTCCGTGCTCCCCGCCTATGCTGCATTCGTAAACTGGTCGCTTCTACTGCAATACGCCCCGATATCCCGTGCCGCATCATGGTGCCAAAAAGGCTTTGATCGTCTCCGATGGCCTCACCTGCTCGTTGGCGCCGCTTTCTTGACGACCTTTTATACGCTCTACTCCAATCCCTGGTCGGACCACCTGCACATCCTTCTATTGGGGAGCGCCGCCCTGATCGCACTCATCTACCTTGCCTGGGAATCCCGCCAGATCTACGCATTGATACGTGACAACATCAGGTCTTAAACGCTTCGTCATTTAACTGAAATGCGGCACCGGCGAGATGAACGTGCCAGATTTCTGGTCGACCCGAGTGCAGGTGTAGTAACACTACTTCAAGCGAGGGGCGACCGAAAGATGGTGCGTTCAG
>SKPJ01000203.1 GCA_007119595.1 Myxococcales bacterium | reverse complement strand
TCGACGTTGGGCCGGGGACACCGGTGGCGATGGCGATGCAAAACCGCGCGGAATACCTGTTGATCTGGATGGCGCTGACCCGGCTCGGCGCGAGCACGGTGCACGCAAGTTGGCGCCAGACAGCCGACGAGCTGGGCTATCAGATCGAGCATAGTCAGGCGCCGCTGCTCTTCGCCGGTCAGGCCGTTGGTGACGCCGTCGAAGAGTTAGAGCAACGAGGAACTCTCGACGAGGTGCAGCTCGTCGCTGTCGACGAAGGGATCTGCGAGTTCGGTTACGATGAATTGGTCGCCATGGGATCGACCAAATTTCCCCGGGTCGACGGTGAAACACCGGCGAGCGAAAATATCGTCTACACCTCGGGTACCACGGGACGGCCGAAGGGGGCGGTTCGGGATATGGCTGCCTACGGGATCGTGGAGTTTTTCCGAATCCTCGATCGACTTCCAGTGCGTACCACGGATCGCCATCTGGTGGTCGGCCCCATGTATCACAGTGGAGCCCAGATCTTTTCGGTGCTTCAGACATCGCTGGGGGCCACGGTGTATCTGCTGCCGAAATTCGATGCCGAACAGACTTTGCAGACCCTCCACGAGGAGGCGATCAATAGCATCTTTTTGGTGCCCACCATGCTCCGGCGTATTCTCGACCTTCCCCAAGAGATTCACGAAAAATATTCGACGCCATCGCTGCGGGGAATCTTCTGTGGCGCCGCTGTCTTTCCCCATTCGCTTCGCCAGCGCGCCATTGAGCGCTTTGGAGCGTCGGTGATCCACGACTTTTACGGGGCCACCGAAATTGGTTGGATCACCTTGATCGACGGTGAAGAAATGCTCGAAAAACCGGGAAGTGTGGGACGGCCAATCGCCGGACAGCAGGTGCGTATCGTCGGCGAGGACGGCAAGGAGTTGGGCGCCGACGAACCGGGCGTCTTATACGCTCGAAACAAACATATCATGGCCGGATATCTCGACGATGACAGAGCGACCGACGAGATCATCGATGACGGTTGGATGACCGTCGACGATCTGGCCTATCGGGATGAGGACGGGTATTTGTATATCGTCGGCCGGGGACGCGATATGGTGATCAGCGGCGGGGTCAATATCTACCCGGCGCAGATCGAGGCGGTCCTGGATCGGCACGAGTCGGTTCGAGAGGTCTCGGTCGTCGGGGTGCCCGACGCGGAATTCGGAGAGGCTCTGGTCGCAGTGGTCGTCCCGGAAGATGAGACCGTGGACACCAAAACGCTGGCGGAGTACGCAAAACAGCGGCTGTCCAGTTATAAGGTGCCTCGTCAGTGGCATCTCGTCGATGAGTTGCCGCGAAATCCCACCGGCAAGGTGCTCAAACGCGTTCTGGAGGATCGATTTGGTTCCCAATCCGAAGACGACGCCGACCAGGCGTAATGTGGAAGTCTCAATTTTACTAAAAAAAGAAGGTGGGCTCGATGTCTGGCTTCCTCCTTTTGCGCTGATCGGCTGTGTGATTTTGTTGGGCCCAATACTGGGGCTCACCCTTCAAAATATACCCCGAGAGTGGGTGGAGGGACGACCCTTGCTTTTGGGCACCGGGTTGATGGCGATGGCCGGCGTTGTGCTGGTGGCGGCGTTTGCGGCGGCGCGCACGGTCGTTGCCCTCGGTGCAAAGACATTGCGCATCGATGACCGACACCTCGGGGTGTACGGTCCCAGGGCTCAGAAGTTACATGCCGAATCGAGCCTGAAAGAGGCCGACATCAAACGCTTTAATTACGTGATTCGAGCACAGGCCAGGACCTTTGTATCGCCCGTGGTGTCCATCGGCGTACCCGGTTATGACACGCTTACGATGACCGTCGACGATCCCGAGGTTCAGTGGAGTTGCCGAGATGTGGAGGAAAGTGAGGAAGAGGCGATGTATACACTTTCGTCGGCAGATTGGAAGGACCTCGTCGACGCGCTCGATATCGAGAACTGATCAGTCTACATCCAGGGTCATTCCGGCGCTTCGCAGGCGCTTAACGAACGGGTCTCCCAGGGCTGTGGCCGGTGTCAGCGATCCCCCGTCCAACGCACCCGCTTCGTCGTCGAGAGCCAGACATAGCGCTGATTCGCCGAGCATCAGGGCCGTGGCTCCGTAGCCGGGATCTTTGTCGGCACTGATGGTCGTGGAGATCTCGAAGTTACGCCCGTCGGCGTCGGTGCCGGCACCGAAGTGTCGAAGCGTAAAATGCCCGCCTTCGATGGTCTCCTCCGTGGGGCCCTCGCCGGGCGAGGGCAAGACGAGTCGCTGCAACAAAGCGCGGGATGGTCGCAGCGCCATGGCAGCGCCGAAGAGGCCGACGCCTGCCGACATCGCCGTCGCCCGCAGCACGGCCGGCAATCCCTTGCCCAGGTGGGATGCCTCGGAGTATCGAAAGGCCTTCCCATATCGATAGTCCAGAAGAGCGTTGGAGCGGCGCACAATCTTTTCGTTGACCGCGGCCATAATAAAGGGGCCGGTCCATGCGTCGATCAACGGATCCCGGCGAGGTCGGCGCTGAAATGGGCTATCCGGTCCGGAGCGCTCGCCGCGGGGGTTGAGCCCATAGGGGTCGGCGAGGACTCGCCGGGTTTTTTTGTCCCTGGTGGACTGGGCGATCACATCGGCTGCACTGGCGGCGGTGCCTCCGGAGACGCCGCCTCGCAGTTTCCAGACCAGACACCGCACCTCGTGGCAGGGCTTGCCAAAGCGACTGATGGCCTCCGATTGAAGCAGGTAGGTGCCCAGGTCGCTGGGGATGGAGTCAAAGCCGCAACAGTGCACGATGCGAACTCCCCGTTGTGCGGCTTCGTCGTGATGGGCGTCGATCATCTCCCGGACCCAGGGGGGTTCACCGTTGATATCGCAATAATCAGTACCGGCTTCGACACAAGCCGCCACCAGGTTGCTGCCGTAGCGGGCGTAGGGACCACAGGTTGTGCATATCACACGGGTGCGGGCGGCGATGGTATCGAGGCTCTCCCGATCCAGGGCGTCGCCGATAAGGATGGGCAGTGCTGCGAATTGCTCTCCCAACTCGTCGCGCAGCGCCGATAATTTGTCTTCGTTTCGTCCGGCGATCGCCCATTCCACGGTGGAAATCTCGGGATGGTCTGCCAGATAATGGGCGACGAGCTGTCCTGTGAAACCCGTTGCACCCCACAATACGAGGTCAAATTCGCGTCGTCTTTTCTCAGTGGTCATGGTCTGCTCGATATCAATGGTGGGTAAGTGCGGATTTGTCGCCGGAGGGATGCGTTCAGGAGGGTAGGCCGGTAGTGTGGGAGATCAACGTAAAATGTGGACAGCACGATGATGATTGAGATGTATTGCAGGAGGCGTCCATGGAGTCGAATCGCAATTTCAAGGTGGGACTGGGCTTGCTGGTGGCGGCTACGGTGATTCATATCATCGCCTATCTGGTGGCTCAAACCGAACATATCGTCGATGACACGTGGCCGATGCACGCCCGATTTCACACCCTTCAGGCGCTGATCTGGATCGTCGGTCTCGACGCGACGCTATTGGCGACGATTTTGGGGCCGCTGCGCCAAAAGAAGCGGTGGGCCCTTCCGGTCCTGGGGATCGGTGGGCTCACCGCCCAGGGAGCGTATTTTATGACGATGGCAGCGCTTCCGGCGGGACGTCCTCCGGAGCTGTCGGCCCATCTCATTATGGCTGCATTGGTGGTCTGCTTTGCCACCGGCCTGGCCCTGGTGTGGCGTGAGATGCGGCAATGATCGACGGAGTGCGTCAGTCCGTGCATTGCTGGTGGTAGGCGGCGCATTCCTCAAAATCAAAGAAGGCGTCGTCGCAGTCCTCGCCGATGCATTCACAACCGAACATGCCGACGCAGGCCTCTTCGGCCGTATCTCCGCCCTGGTAGGAGTATCCGTAAAACCCATCGCACATCTCTCCGTCGCCGGCGGCGTCCATAATGGGGCAGCCGCCGGAGAGACACTCTGCGTATTCCTCCTCGCATTCCGCTTTGGTATTAAAGTCAGTGCATCCCGGCCCCTCGCAATGGCAATGTTCGGCGACGATATTGACACATTGCGTGCCGTCGAAGACGTAGATCGGTTCACCGGGGCAAGGATCGCCGACCCCCTCGGCATCCTTGGCGGTGCACTGGTCTTCGCTTTCCGGTTCTATGTCGACGCAGCCACAACCGCATTCTTCGGCGTCGAAGCCCTCCTGGCCTTCATCACAGCTTATAAAGATCAATTCGCATTCCTCGGGATCGTGGGAGATGTAGTCGTAGCCGTCCTCTTCGTCGGGACATTGCTCCGGGATTGGTTCGGGATCCTGAGATGAGACTTCGACACATCCACAGCCACATTCGTTGGCGAAGAACTCTTCACCATTGCCACAGGTGAAATCCGATACGCACTGATCAGGGAACCCATAATAATAGTCGTAGCCGTCGTCTTCGGTGGGGCATTCGTCCAGCTCGGGAAAAGGGGTACCCTCACATCCGCAGCCACAGTCATCGTCGAAGCGCACTGTGCCCGGCGGGCAGCCAAAATCGATGTCTTCACATTCTTCTGGCGAGAAGTTGTAATCTTCCTCATCGAGCAGACAGTCGTTGGAGCTGGATTCGTTGTTCTCGTCGGGTTCGGACTCCGTTTCTCCGTCGGGTTCAGACTCCGTTTCCGCGTTGCTCAATCGGCACCCACATCCGCACTCCGGGTGTTGAAATGGCTGCTGATCATCGTCGGGACAGGCAATATCGGCGGTGTCACATGCCTCGGCATCGGTGGAGAAATAGTCGTATCCCTCGGCGGAGTTGGGACAGGCATCGGGTGACTCAGTGTTGTCGTTCTCACTGACATTCCAGCTCGACGACTCCTCGCCTTCGTTGTTCGCTCCGCAGGCGACGAGGAGCAATACAAGGGAAACGAAGATCACGAAAAGCGTCGGCGTCGTATGTCTCATCGAAGTCTCCATCGTTAGGTAGGGCAGCGATTATATAGGGTCATTGTCAAGCAATATTTGTTCCAGGGCTACGCCTCAACACGACTAAGCTGCAGCAAGTGGCTCCAAGGCAGCAATGGCACGGTTTGCGTTGGACGCTGACAAGGCTCATCCGCCTTTTTTTCATGCAAAAGCACAAAAATTTTCAAGATACCGACAAGATATGTCAGATTTTTGTCACTTCGATAGTGGGTTTAGATTTTGTGCGGGATAAGAGTCATGCGGGATACACCAACCGAGATTCGCCGCGGAGAAAGGTCATGTCAGTTCGGATCGCTCATATTTACGAAACCGGCGAGATGGAGGCGAAGGAGATCGCCCATCTCATCGCGACACGCTTTGCGCACCGAGAAGTCGACGTGGAGCCGTTGGACGGAAACCAGTTGCCCGAAGACTTCGACTTCTCGCCCTATGATGGGCTCATTATCGGAGCATCTGCCCGGCGCGGGAGATTTCCCAGATTTGTGGAGACCATCATCGAAGATCATCTGGATGTCATCGAGGCCAAGCCGTCGGCTTTTTATTCGGTGAGCCAGATTGGTTCCGAAGAACCGGAGGAGCACCGGGAGCGGATCGAGTTGCTGGTGGAGCGCTTCTTGGATGCCGAGCCGTGGCGTCCGGTACTCATCGCCTCATTTGTCGGCAAAGAGAGTGAATCGACCGCGGGATTTTTGATGGCACTTCGAGCTCGTGGCACAGCGGGTCGACGCCCTTCCAAAATCGATCTTTCCAGTGACTACGAGTATATCAGGCAAGTATCCGTCGAGGAGTTTGTGGCTCGTTTTGACGCCCGACTATCGACCTTTCAAGCATACGGCCAAAGTCATCGGCCCGAAGCGCTTTGAGGGGAACGGCCTCCGAGCCCGAACATCGATGTGCTCGTAGCTCGTGCTCGGAATCTAGTCCTCGTAGCCCGAGACCCGAGTCCGAGTCCCGAGCCCGAATATCGACACTGGTGGATAGCCAACCTCCTCCAGCTTTGCTGGGGAGGTGAGCCGGCGCAAGCGCAGCGACGCGGCGGGTCTTAAGGGGCCTGACCGAAAACCCCGGCCCCTCAACCCGCTGAACGTACCGGCGTTGGACTTCGTCGCCGATTAGAAACCGCACCCGTTGCAGAGCCGCAGATTTGTCATTTTCCTGCTGGAGTACTAGTCTGTGGAGCCGAATGGAGAACCACTGGCACTGCTCATAGATACAAAAATATATACGGGAATACGATGCGACAGGGATGTAACTATTTTCAGCGATGGGCGTTCGCCGCCATCGTCGCAGCCGCTTTTTTCATCGGCTGTGGCGACGACGATGTTGCGGAGCAGGACAACGATGGGCAATGGAATGTGGCGGAAAATCAGGAACCGGGGCCGAACGATGATCCCAATGCCGACTCCAATGCCGATCCCAATGATGAGCAAAACGACGATCAGCAAAATGATTCCAGTCCAAACCAAGATCAAAACGCCCCGGTGGTAAATCAGAATCAGGAACCACCGAATAATACGGATCCCTCGCCGGAAGGGATCGAGTCGGTGGAATTGACGCCCGAAGAGCTGTCGCTCGGTGTCGGGGAGTCACAGATGTTGAGTGTCACAGTGACCGGCGAGGGAGGCGACCTGCTCGACGATGCACAGTCGGCCGTAGATTGGAATAGCGCTGATGAATCGGTGGCTGCCGTCGACGATGTGGGGGTAGTAATCGGTGTGGGCGAGGGAGAAACGACCGTGACGGCGAGTTTGGACGGCGAATCAGCTCAGACCCAGGTCACGGTAACGGAGAAGATGTGGCGCGATGTCGTGGCCGGATCCGATGTTACCTGTGCTGTGAGTATGGAGGGGCAATTGTATTGCTGGGGCACCGATTTTTACGGTTCCTCGGGACAGCAGGGCCAGGTCTCGATACTGAACTCTGAACCCGTGGCGGTTCCCTTGGGCGCCGAGGTCGCCGGAGTAACGGCCGGTTATATTCATTATTGTGCGTGGGATGAAGGGGGACAGGCCTATTGTTGGGGCTTTAATCAATTTGGTCAGGTCGGCGCCAGTGCCTCGGAGTCCGTCGTGGTGCCCACGCTCATCGGAGGCGCGAGCTTTTCCAAGGTGGAGGCCAGCGGACAATATACCTGTGGATTGACGAACGATGGTGAAGTTCACTGCTGGGGGTTAAATGATTCCGGTCAATTGGGACGGCCCGGTGAGCCAAATACCCACACGCCGACACCGGTTCCACTGGACAAGGAGATGATCGATATCTCGACGGGTCCGGCCCACGCCTGTGCGGTCGACGAGGACGGCGGCGTGCACTGCTGGGGACGAAACCACGTTGGCGCCGTCAACCCCGGCGTATTGGCCGATCAGATTTTGCCGCCCACGGAGGTGAGCCTCGATGATTCGGTTAGCGCGGTCGTCACCGGAGCGACGATGAGCTGTGCTCTCACGGACGCCGCCGAGATCTTGTGCTGGGGTTTCAACGCTCGGGGTGAGGCCGGACGTGCTGATACGGTGGAGGCTATCGTCGGCCCCGGGGCCGTAGAATGGGAGGATGGATTTGTGGACGTCTCCCTTTTCGGTCACTCGATGTGCGGCGTGACGGAGGGGCATCAGATGTTGTGTTGGGGAGAAAATCGCCTGGGCGCCGTCGGTGACGGCTCACTCACCGATCGTGAGACCCCGGTGTTGGTCGCCCTTCTGCAAGATTGGAGCGACGTCTCGGCGGGCAATGGCCACTCCTGTGGTATCGATGCGGAGGGCGAATTGTGGTGTTGGGGCAGCAATTCGATGGGACAGATCGGTGACGGACGTACCATGTTTCGCACCGAGTCGGAGCTCGTCGGTGGTGGCGATCTCGAGTTTTCGAGTCTTCAAAGTGGAAATTACAATCTATGCGGTGCCACGGACGACGGATATTATTGCTGGGGCCGCAATGAGAGCTTTCAACTTCAGACGGAGCGGCCGGGACACACCAGCGATCCACTGGCGCTCGAGGAGTGGTCTCCCGACGAGTTGGTGCTCGGCGGAGCCTATGGATGTGGGATTGAATTCGTCGATGATTCGGCGGGCCCGGTGCGCTGCTGGGGGAATAATGCACAGAGTAGACTGGGCATCGATGATCCGGCTCACGCCGTGTTGCAACCCACAGAGATCGACGTGGATCGACATTTTATGGCTCTCGATGCCAGCAATACCTTTGCTTGTGCGGTCAGCGACGAGCAAGAGATCTATTGCTGGGGAGCGAATGACGCCGGTCAGGTCGGCGCGGAGCCAGGACCGGAAATACCGAGTCCCCACCAGTTGGAGTCGGAGGCTTTATTCGAGAAGGTGGCGACGGGGCTGGACCACAGTTGTGGCCTCACCGAGCAGGGAGAGGTCCAGTGCTGGGGAGGCAATGAATTGGGACAACTCGGCAATGGCGAACAAAGTCCCAATGAAGAGGTCGGCGCCGTGCATTTTGACTATGAGTTCGATGATCTGGGGGCAGGCAATTTCATCACCTGTGGACTGACCCAGGATGGGGAAATCGTCTGCTGGGGACACGCCTTCAATTTCACCGGCGTACCCGGCGCCGTCTTCGACGACGAAGCGATTGTGTTCGATGGAGAGTTTGAGAGTTTGCACGTCGGTCCCGGCATCGTGTGCGGGATAAACGGCGGGGAACTCCACTGTGCGGGATGGGATCAGGAGGGCTGGATTGCCGGACAGCCCATCAGTCCGGTGCAGGAGATGACCCGTGTCGACTATGGCTTTGACGTACAGGACATCGCTATCGGACCGGCCTACGTCTGCATGCTCGATACAGACCAAGATGCCCACTGTCTGGGCTACGATGCGTGGGGTGTATTGGGAGATGGCTCGACGGTGCTGCACACGGCACCGATGCATGTGACGGGTCCCTGACAGGCGGTGTTTAAACGCCTCATCACTTAACTGAAACATACGTCTCGGCGGCTGAACGCACCATCTTTCGGTCGCCCCTCGCTTGAAGTAGTGTTACTACACCTGCACTCGGGTCGACCAGAAATCTGGCACGTTCATCTCGCCGGTGCCGCGTTTCAGTTAAATGACGAAGCGT
>SKPJ01000020.1 GCA_007119595.1 Myxococcales bacterium | reverse complement strand
TGGACTTGAACCAGGGACTTCTTCCGTGTGAGGGAAGCACTCTCCCACTGAGTTATACGCCCGTCTTACAGAGCTAGAGTTATCACGACGATTGGTGAGTGACAACCCTTTTGCTCCGTCATATCTGCGGCGGAGTTCACAGAACACGAGGGACTGTGTGAACACGAAAAAAATACTTATCCTGGGGGCCGGATACGTCGGCAAGGAGTTGGCCCGGCGAGCCCACGAGGCCGGCTACGATATCGCGGGCACCTCGCGCAACTACGAGACACTTCAATCTCTTCGCAGAATGGGCGCCACAGCCATCGAGTGGAGCGCCGACGAAGCGCCCGATCCCTTCGACTCTCATCTAGGGCCATCGACGACAGTCATATACTCCATTCCCACCCTCTTTCGAAGCTACGAAGACGGTAGCGAAGACAACGCTTTGGCCCGCCATATACGCCCCGTGGCAAGGGTCGCCGAAGCGTGTCGACGAGGCGGTGTTGACCGACTCATCTATTTATCGTCGACGTCGGTCTATGGCGATCACAACGGTGAATGGGTCGATGAAACGACGACGTGCCGACCGGAGTCGCCCTTTGGCCGAATGCGCCATGATATCGAAGACCATCTGCTGCAATTGGACGTCGAATTCCCCGTCAATATTGCTCGCCTCGTTGGAATCTACGGACCACACCGGACCTTGGTCGATTATATCGAATCCGGTCGCTATCGGCTCGTCGACGGCGGAAAAAAGGTCACCAACCGGATCCATGTTGTTGACATCGCCCGGGCCCTAATCGCCATCGTGGAGCGAGCCGGCCGGGAGAAGCGAATCTTCAATCTCACGGACGGGCATCCACAGACCGTGCGGGATCTGGTGGAATATGTCTGTGACCTGCAGGGGCTCAAGCGCCCCCCACAGGAGACGCTTTCGGAATACGCTGAACGAAAGGGCGACCCCAACGCCGTGGCGCGATGGAAAAAACAAATCCGCGTCGTCAATGACCGACTGCGCCAGGAGTTGGACTTCGAATTCAACTACCCCGATGTCTTCGCCGGCTACCAGGCAATACTGCAATGATCGGCCTGCCCCCCGACATCAGAATTATTTTAGATAGCGCTCCAATCCGCGGTTGATATTGGTGAGGTTGGGAGTGATCAACCGGACGACGAATCCCTCGATGACATTTCCAATCTTACCGGCACCAAGGCGCGGGACACCGGGAATCTGTCGGGCGTCGACCTCCAGACTACCCGTGATCTGAACCTCCGTTTTATCCTCCCCTTTGGCCAGATAACTCGTGGTCCCCTTGCAGGTGACAGCATCGCTCAAAAACCCGACCTCGATGACCCAATCGCATTTCCAGCTGTCCTGACGCCAGGTCGCAGTATCCGTCCATTCCAGCATCTCGGGCTTGATGAAGGGGCGCGCAATGCGCGGAATCTCCTCGGCCTCCGCCTTCCATAAATTGACGACCTCCACGGTATCTTCATCGACCTGGTTTCGATCTTTGACCTCGATGTCTTTGACATCGGGAAGGTGGGGAAGCAACTCCGTGAGTTCATCGCGAAAGGTCATAAAGACCTTTTCTCGGCTATGGGCCACTTCATCTTTGATATCGATTGCTGCCATCGGAACACTCCTTTGAGTAGCTAATTATCCAACACTGCCGTGTTCAATTCGCTTCCGTCACATGACTCTCTTTTTTGTCCGTGGCTGAGACTCCACGCCGGGCCCCGGCTTTTCCTCCACAAAGGTCTACCCACGAGAGGGAAGTTCAATGCCCAATTCCATCAACTCTGCTTCGGCCTGTGGGGCCCATCCACGATTGGCTTTGGGGCTCGCCGGACTCGGGTGTAGCACGCGTCCGATCGTCGGCTCGAAAGAGCTGTTCTTGAGCGCCGCTTTTATCCGCCGCTCCGCATAATTTCCAACGCCGACGACGAAGTGGGGCTCGAAATATTCGACGATGCGTCGAAGAGCCCGATCACAGGCGGGTAACACTTGCTCTTTTTCTGCCTTTCGCAACTTCGGAGGCGTGCGATTTCTTCCGCTCTCTTCGAGGATCAAAAGTGGACAATAATTGTAGACAAAGAAACGCTCGAAGAACGCCTGTGGCGTCTGGAATCGCTCTTTAGCCCATCCCCAAAGGCGACTGCCACTGACCTCCTCGCGGGAGCACTCAAACCCCTGGACCTGTCGCTTTGGGTGTTCGGTCTCCGGTTTGCCCACCGGAGCTTCAATGCCCATCCAATCGCGCACCATACTCATCGCTCCGAAGGGTACTCCGTTCTGTCCCATCCCCCAGGGACCGGGGTTCATTCCAATCATCAGAACCTGTCGTGGACGCCGAAAGCCAAATTGCTCGAGGTATCTGGCATAGGGCTCCCAGGCGTATTCCAGGGGCTGATAGACGTGGGAGATGGGGGGTGCGAATTGAGCTCCCCGCAGATCTTCGACGAGTTTTCGGCTAATCGCCACCGGATCCATCGTTGATCCCTACTGCATTGATTTGGTTTTCCAATGCCAAGATATGACGTCTTACGGACTCGCGCCCAGGCTGGCATCGGTGACGATATCGATGGTTCCCACAACACCTGCGCAGACCACGGTGATCGTCGCCTCCGTACCGGAACCGTCGGGGTTTTCGTCGTTCATGCTCCCGTCTTGCTCGATCTGAAGGTCTTCGTTGTCGGAGAACCAGACCGCATTGCAGCTCTGGAAGTCTTGCCCGCCATATTGCGCAACGAGAGCCAACGCACCGTCCTGGGGATGAATCTCAAGGGGATCTTCATCTTCCTCACCGACTTCGCAGAGCTCTTCACATTCGATGGTCAACGAATCGGGTCCGGTGGCCACTTCCACCTCTGCATCGGCGCTTTGCTCGCCGCAACTGGCGGTGATAGTGGCTGTCTGACCGCTCTCATCGGCCACTGCGGCCACGGTTCCATCGGAACCGACCACCACGATATCCGGTGCATCGGAACTCCACATCGGATCGACGGGACAGGCCTTGGTGGACTCGTCGAATACCGCCTCCAGCGCAAAGCTCACGGGGCGCGAAGACTCGATGATGGTCGGTTCATCATCAGGGGTGACGACGAATTCGTTGGGAGAGGGTCCCGTTACCTCGACGTCCAGAGTGTCGACCCTGCCACCGCATTCCAGGGTAATGGTCGCATCCCCTTCGGCGTAGGAGATGAGCTGTGCCTGATCGGTCGAGATTTTTTGCACCGAGATCACGGTGGACTCATCGGAACTCCAGCGGCGCTGGCACTCGTCGGACGGAGGATCGCCGTCGTATTGTACTTCGGCGCTCACCATGGCGCTCTCTACAGGTTCCATCGTCAGATCCGACTCCTCGATCGCAACGCTCATCACCGATTGAAGAGCGACGAAGACACCGACCGTCTCTTCGACATGGTATTCGTCGTCCCCTTCTCCCTCGGTATAGATGAACTCCAATTCGGTGGTTCCAAAATCGCCTGTCGACGCCACAATGGCCGTCAACTCCTGAAGCTCGATATGGACCAGCTCATCGTCTGCGGCGCTCACGCTCAACTCCCCACCGCGGGCGTCCAGGGTGTCCTCGTCGAGTTTTTCGCCGGTGGCGGTGGTCAACTCGACCTCCAACTGCTGTTCTTCTGTAATGCCGAGGATCAGCTCCACATACGAGGGGACCGTGGATAGGTCGAGCACAGGCGCCGCTTCCACGTTTATCGTGGCCTCTGCAGCATCGAGCTCCGAATTCGGATCGCCGGCACTCATTGTCACCGAGCCGGCGCCCAGAGCCCGAATTTGCACCTGCGTTCCCGTTGGGTCGTCACCGACGAATTCGACGATGCCGTCGTCGCCGTCGATCTCCCACTGAAGTTGGCGATCGGAACGAATTACGCCATCGTCGATGACCATGGAGTGCAACGTGGCCACCTGGCTCTCCATCAAGTCCATTTGTTGTGGTGAAATCTGGATCCCATCTTCGAGAACATCGACGACACGGACGTCGAGCACACCCTGTTCACCGCCGATCTGGGCGGTGATCTGTGTGGTGGCCGGGTCTTCGCTCGAAAGTGGTTGGGCCTGAATCCAGACTTGTTGTTCTTGCTCGTCGATCTCGACGGTGACCGTGTCTTCGTCTTCACTTTCCCAATTGAATTCATCGAATCGTCGCTCCAGACGCCGTCCCTGCTCGTCATAGGCCTGGGCCGTGACCGTCAGCTCTTGTTCGGCGGCGAGTTCAACGGCATTCGGAATGACCGCCACTCGATGAATCCCGCGATCCACGACTTCGAAACTCGCGCTCTCGGTGACGGGCTCCGACAACGCTCCTACCGAAGCCGTTATCTCGACGGGGGCTGAACCGGCGCGCCGGGCCTCAATCTCGCCGGCGGAGTCGACTTTCAGCACCGACGGCGTGTCACTGCTCCAACGCACCACCCGATCCTCAAGTTCCACCTCTTCTCCACCAGACTCCCCGTATACCGTGGCCGCCAGTGGCACTTGAGCACCCTCGACGATCATCCAATCTGCCACGCCGCTTTCCGCCAAATCTCCCGCCTCGCCGATCGCCACCCGGGTGGCCTCAATATCGCTGACCCGCACACTGACCGTCGTCACCAGATCAAAGGCCTCGATCTGCAATATCGCATCGCCGACTTGTTCTCCCGTGATGGTGACCGAGCCTCCCTGTTCACCGTCGAGGCGGACGACGTCGTCATTGGCGGCGACGCTCCATCTCAATTCCTCGTCTTCACGAATCCACTCCCCGTCGGCATCAATGATAGAAGCACTCACCTCGAGTTCTTCGCCTTCACTGATGACCCACGGTTGATCAGGGGATATATCGATGTGATCCGGTGGTGGTAGTTGGACGCAAAACCCCTCCTCGCAGACATTGCGATCCGGGCATTGTTCGTCATCGCTGCATTCCAGACCGCCGAGGGAAGACTCGTAATCGCAGCCTGTGCCCATTGCCGTAAAAAGCCAACACAAACCGACGGCGAGGCAAGCGATTTTTCTTCCAGAACCCCAAGTCATCGCCCTTATTTTTGCACGTCCGTTCATCGTCCTGCTCTCCTTTTCACCGTGGCCGGTGCGTTTGCCATCGACGTTTTATCCATTGTGCATACGCTTCACCTATAGCACGTTCGCCCATCGGCTCCAAAGGATGCGCCGAACCCGTCAATCAACGGCACGATATTGGCTTTCCCCTTGGCTCAAGCCAACGGAAACCGGAGTGCATGCTCTGTAAACCGGCTGTGGCTTTGACACGCACTCCCCATCGGGACTACACTCCCGATTTTGTAGCTTCATTATTTTCGAGTGAGTAATTTCTTGCCGGGTCGTTTCCCCCAGACCGGCCACTCCTCGCCAAGTTGTAGTGCTGACCTCCGAAAATACGTAGGCGCATGAACAAACCAGCGTGCGGTTACCATTCGCTCCTCAAGGAGGGCGTCTTGCGTACCATCAAAATTCTCATCATCGATGACGACAAGGACATCTGCGAGTATATGCACCTGCTCTTGTCCCAGAGTGGCTACGATGTCGTCACCGAGACCAGCCCCAGCAAGGGTCTGGAACAACTGCGTGAAAACGAGTTCCACGTCGTGGTCCTCGATATCATGATGCCCGAGTTGAACGGCATGGAAGTGTTGGAGGAAATCCGAAGCTTTGACAGCGATATCGCCATCATTATTTTTACCGGGTTTCCCTCGGTGGATACGGCGGTCACATCCATGAAATACAACGTCTCGGACTACATCAAAAAGCCCTTCGACGTCGATGAATTCAACAGCACCTTGAAAAAGATTCTGCGCCAAAAGGGATTGCTCACCGATCCGGAAGAACAATTGCTGCAGACCATCGGGCAGAGCATTCGCGACGCCCGAAAAGAGCGAAGCCTGACCCTCAAGCAGATGTCCCGGCGTACCGGACTGTCGGTGAGTCTGCTCTCCCAGATCGAACGGGCGGAGTCCAGCGCCTCCGTATCCAGCCTCTACAAGCTCGCCCGAGCACTGGATTGTTCACTGACCGAGTTCTTCGGTGATTATTGAGTCGGCACCGCCGCCACCGCTTCAACGGCCTCATACAACTCACTCAATTCGAAGGGCTTCAATACCAATGGGTTGTTGATCCCATCAAAGAATCGCTGGGTCTTTTCGGCGGTAAATCCCCCCGTTAAAAATACGATTTTCTCTTCGTAACCCGGATTCTGTCGGGCGAGCCGTTCGTAGAAATCGACTCCCGACAACTTTGGCAGGTGAAGATCGCAGACAATGGCGTCGAAACTCTGAGTCCGAGTCAGCTCCAGAGCATCCATCACCTGCGTGGCGGCGACCACGCAGACCTCATCGCCGAATAAACGCTGAAATAACCGCTCGATCTGCGGTTCGTCATCAATCACAAGAATTTTCCACTTCACTTATATCCCTCTCTACAAATACTGACTGCAGCAAGCCCAGTTGCCGCATATACATTGAAATTGAAGCAATAGTATTAAAGCTCATGAGTTGTGATCTCATCTCTTGGTTATTCGTCAACTTTTTCGACTGTTGGTCGCCCTCCACAATGCTTTTTGAATGAGAATCAAACGTCGAGTTCGCGAGCCTTTCACGGACTACCACCAATAACCGCCAAAGCTGAACTGAAAGACAACCACCTGAGACTCGTTCAAATCGGCAAAGAAGGTGGTTTTACCGTCGCGATATTGTAGGGGATACAACACCAGCTCCCCTTGAATACCGCCGCCATCGACCCGGGAGCCGAAGTCCAATCCGAGCACCACCCCGCCGAGTGCCCCTACCAATTCGGTATTCTCGGACTCGAATCCGGTCAAGACATTTGCCTGCACACCTCCGTAGAAAAACTCCCCCTCCTTGGTCGCCGTAGTGACTCGGGGGACGGCGGTGACGATCACTCGCTCACGGGGATTGTGCGGGCTGACCGGTATGCCGATCAGCACCGCCGAAGCATCGCCCTGCAAACTCAGATTTACGCGCTCTGTAAGATAGTAACGAGCTCCCAGGCCAATATTTGCCGTAAAGAGAGTGGTTCCAATATGCGCACTGATATCGCCGGAACCCTCAACGCCAGTCATGGCCGTAAAACTCGCCCGTGGAATCGGACCATAACCGATATTATCGATCGATCCGGCGAGCACAACATCGCCGTCCTCAAGCTGATTGGCGGTCTCCATTCTGGTAAACGAACAGGCACTGAGAAAATACACAATCACAGAACACACCAGGAGAAATCGGGACCACCGGGCTGGCAACGATCGGAAATGGAATAACGTCACACACGACCTCGTAATACATTGAGATTTCACCAATGAGCCACCACCTAACCACACTAACTCGTTCTCGTCCGGAAACCCCGAATCTGAGCAAGGCCGAGATGAAATCGTTGAGATGGCCATGTCGCGAAACCGCAGACATATCCGTAGGTTATTCCAAGTGTTGAGCGAATGGCCAGATCGCGATTTCAGCCGGCAATTGCGAAATTCCGGGGTTTCCGGACGGGAACTAACTCATACTGCCGCCATCGCACCCTACCATAAGTCCTACCGTGAATCCGGCGATCCGCAGATCGTAGAGTGTTTTACGTCGCACCTGACGAAGGGAGTATCGGCGGCAAGACGGCCCACGTCACCCTGCTAAGTTGTAGCGCAGCATTAATATGGTTGAATCGCAGCCAAACTTGACGCTTGACAACCGCCGGTGGTAACACCACCGCTCATTTCGGGCCCTTTGCAGGAGCGTCAAATTCGGCGGCCTAACAAATCCCGAGTCTACATATCCGTCCGCAACACCTATTGGAACCCCGTCGGTGCAGCTCGAACTCGTCGCTTCGAGCTTCCCGGCGGCATATTGAACCCGAGCCATCCCTCTTATTTTCGTCGCCACGACGGGTGACGACACCCCGGGATTATCCATGGAAACCGAAATCATCTTTGCCCTAGTCGGCACCATCACCCTCGTCGCCGGCCTCTTCTTTATCTACGAGGGAAGGCGCAGCAAAGACGCCTACAAGCGATTGCGCGACAAACTCGATTCGGAGCGCAAAGAACTCGAGGACAAGGCCGATAAAAACAAGAGCAAAAAAGGGCCGTCCGCCGACGAACTCAAAGCCCTCAAAGAGGAGCGCGACGAGATCAAGTCCGACCTCAAGGATTTCAAAAAGAAGGCCTATGACCTCGAAAACGAGCTCGAAGAGGTTCAAGAAAAGCTCGAAGAGACTCGCGAAAAATCCACCGGAGGAAGCCAGCAAAGCCTCGTAGAATCCCGCGAGGAAATCGCCAACTTAAAGGCCGAAGTCGCCACCCTGCGAGACGCCGCCGAAGAAGCAAAACAAGAGGCGAAGGAAGCCGCGAAAGCTCCGTCTCCGGAAAAGACGTCCGAGCCCAAGGCCAACGACACAGAGATCGACGAGGACGAATTAGAGCGCTTGCGTGGAGAATTGGAACGAACCCAGAACAAATTGCGCTCCAGTAAGGACTCGGCAGAAAAGAAATACAAAAGGAAGATCGACGAGCTCAATACGAAGGTCAAAAAAGCGGGCCGCCGCGCCGAAAAGCAGCGCCGTCGTGCAGATAATAACGACAAGGCATATAAGGTCACCCAACGGCAGCTCGATGCTGCTCGAGAGCGTGTCACCTATCTCGAGGGACAACTGGAGACCGCCAAACTCGCTCTGGAGAAGGGGATTTCCCTCAAGGATGCCGAGAAACTACGTGAAGGGGACGCTCAGAGCGACGAGACGACGGAAGCTCAAGAGAGCGCTGAAGCTCAAGAAACTGCGAAAGCGAAAAAGGCCGTTGAAGCTGAAGAGACCGCTGAAGATGTGGAGGCGAAAGAGGTCGAAGAGAGCGCTGAAGTGGAAGACGACAGCGACGAGGCCGATGAGGCTGCTAAAGCTGACGACAGCGACGAGGCTGCTGACGCTGACGACAGCGACGAGGCTGCTGACGCTGACGACAGCGACGAGGCCGATGAGGCTGCTAAAGCTGACGACAGCGACGAGGCTGCTGAAGCTGACGACAGCGATGAGGCTGCTG
>SKPJ01000099.1 GCA_007119595.1 Myxococcales bacterium | reverse complement strand
GGCTACAAACGAGGGGAACCCGGTGATGAGAATATCTCGTTGTCGTCGAGGCGTCGTGTCGTCAGCCATAGTGATCTCGCTCAAGGGGTGGCCGTGCCGTGGGATTTGATGAGCTCATCGATGCGTTGTTTCAGTTGTTGGACCTGGGCGCGCGTTTCGTCTCGTGAACCATCGTTATCGATGATGAAGTCGGCGGCCTGGCGTTTTTCACTCAACGGCATTTGAGATTCGATACGCTGCTGAGCCTGCTCGCGATTCAATTCGTCTCGTTGTTGAAGGCGCCGACGCTGTGTGCGGGCTGAACAATCGACGACGATGAGGGCGTCGAGCCACTGGTGAGTGCCGGTCTCCACGAGAAGTGCTGCGTCGTAGAGCACCCAGTCGTGTCCCGCCTCGAATTTTTTACGTGCCTCGTCGACCATGGCCTGTGCGATACGAGGATGCGTAACCGCCTCCAGTGATTTTCGCGCTGCTTCGTTCCGGAATATTTTGTCGCCCAGGCGACTACGATCGAGGGTGCCGTCGTCGCGAAGTACTTGGTCACCAAAGGTGTCGACGATCTCTTTGAGTGCCGGCTGTCCCGGGGCTACGATTTTACGGGCCAATTCATCTGCGTCGATGACCGGGACCCCTTCATCTTGAAAATAGCGGCTCACCGTCGATTTGCCGGTGGCGATACCACCGGTTAGTCCGATAATGACACCTGAGTCGTTCGTTGACACTTTGTCGATCCTCGTATTAGGGGTTGCACCGGGGATCGCCCGTTGTTTCAAAGCAATTGCAAGCCTGCGCGCAGTCTGAATTTCATACCACCAACAGGGAAGTTATGCCAAGTCCGCGGCGGGCATCGAAGAGGCGCACGAGACGTCAATCCGGAGCACCGGCACCGTGGGACAAGGCCGTCGACGTTCTACGCCGTCGCTCCGTGGTGGCATTGATATGGATCGCCGCCGCCGTACTCTGCTTTTTGGTGGTTGCCGCCGATCCCATGACCATCTCCTCACCGGAGCAATGGTCCAGGGCCTATTCACAGCCCGAGATAGCGCGCGGGCTGGCGATTTTATTGGTTCTTGGGACGGTGGGACTATTGGGATTGGGATGGCGACGCTGGCGGGGAAAAGGCAGACCGGATAAGGCGCTCGACGAGCCGCCTTATCCGATCGGTTGGCAGGTTTGGCTGGGACGTATCGGGGTGGTGCTGATGGCTGTGGGCAGCCTGCTGATCACTGGCGATTGGCTCTCGTCGCACCGGGTGATACCGGCCGGTGAACTCGTGTTGCCGCTGCATGAAACCGTGGAGAGTGTGGAGGTCACACAGGGCGTACGGACGGTGGACGTCATGTTGCCACTTCGCACCACCCTCCGAGGTCTGGATCTGGGAGCGGAGGAGCCGGTTGCCGAGATTCAGTTTTCCAGACCGGGTCAGGATCACGGCACACCACGAGAATTCGCGCCGGCTCAGAGCCTCGATATCGATGGGTTGCGTTTTGTCTTCTCCGGATTCGCCGAAGATACGACACGGCTTCGAGCCCTTATCTCGAGTCCCGATGCGGAGACCATCGATGTCGCCGGTGTGCCCGGAGATGAAATTCAATTATCCGTCGACGGTCCGACGTATCGCATCGTCGATGCCACCACGGACTATCTCGATGTCTTTGCTCCTGCGCCGAATATCGACGAGGCAAGAGCACAATTGATGTTATTGGCTCAAGGGTATCCCCTGGGCGTCATGGGGCCGGCGGTACAACTGGAAGACGAGCGGGGGCAGAAATTTTGGATCTATCAACGGGCCCCTGTCGAGGATGTGCCCGGTGTGGATGCGAATCTTCGACTCGACGAACTTCACGAGGTTCCCTCGGCGGTGATGACAGTGACGTCTGTGCGCGCTCTGTGGCCCTTTGCACTGGGGCTTATTCTTTTCATTATCGGGTGGACCCTGCTCTTTGTATTCCCGGAGCGATTCGTCCGCCGGCGACGTGACGGTACGGTGTGGATCTGGAGCCTCAACCGGATCGAAGCGCCCTGTTGTGGCGGTGGCGATGATACGCGTTGGTCTACGTTATTCGGTGGAGCAATGTCCTTTGTGGCATTATTGGCCGTGGCCGCCGCCTTTTTATTTGCCGTGAGTGAGGCGGCGATTTTAGTCCTCGCCGGATTGGTGGCCGCGCTGGGATTGCCAACCGGTGTCGACAGTGCTTCCGGACGCCGCGCCGCCCTGGCAGCGGCAGCTGTGCCGCTGGCGGTAATGATGGGAGTGTTGGTGGTATTTGGTGTGCCGACGTTGGCGCTGTCGATGCAGACGGAGGCCCTGTTGTGGACAGCACAACTGGGCAGTTGGCTGGCCATGGCTGCAGCACTTGTCGGCGCCGGGGTGCTCGCCGAGGATAGTTTGGGACGCCGTAGTACAGGGGGAGCGGTCAGTGTCGCTCTCGCCATCTGGGCAGCCATGGGTGCCGTGGTAGCGATGGGGCTTGGGCGCGGCCGGTGGAGTGACGAACTCATCGGACTTCCCCTTGTCTCCGACGGGGGGGCGGTGGTGTGGGCGATTCCCAATATTCTCAGCACCGCTGAACTCGAGATTGCCGTCGTTAATGGCGGAGGGGAATTGGCGCTCTTGGCGCTGGTAGTGGCGCTGTCGGCGGCACTGGCCGTGATTGGCGTGGCGCTAAAAAAACCAAAGGTCGCATTCGCAGGTTGGATCGGCGCGTTGGTGGCAGCGGTGACGGCGACCCTTAAATTGATGGGTGGTTGGGGAGCCAGCGGGGACGTGCGGTTGCCCGACTCGCAACCCTATGAGGCCCTCGGTTCCACATGGCTGAGATCTAGAGAGCTCCCGGATTGGCTCGCGGAGTACGGGGCGTTTCAGGTCGACGGCGGGGTGCGGGTGGCAACGGAGATGTTGATTCCAGAGATTTTTGCCTTCTCGATGGTCGCCGTATTGGCACTCGTTATGATCGCGTTGATGATGCTGCGCCACCGTGGACACGGCGATGTAGATCCGACGCCGTCACCGCAGTCTGAACTCGCCGGCCGGGATCTCTTTGTGCGGGCCGTGATATTCGGAGCTATGGGTTGGGTTTTGGGTCTGATGCTGTCCTGGGAATACCTGGGCGCTGCCGGTATTTTGGGGCCCATGGAATGGCTGGGCGCAAGCACGGTGATGCTCGCATTCGGCGTCCTCTTGCTCGGGTGGCGTAACGGCCCCGGCAGTCCTCAGCGATTTTTGCGGGCCTTTGGCCCCGGTCTGGTGCTCTGTTATCTGGTGTGGGTCCTCGCCGTGGGAGCGGCCGGAGGAATGGCTCCGGGAGCCAGTATCCCCCTTTTGCCCTGATCTGGGGTGGGGAAGTATCGTTTGGTTTTACAACGAGAGGACAATATGGCCTGGAGAATCCACAACGCGGAGTTCGTAACCAGCGCGGTAAAACCGGAGGGCTTTCCCCCACCGGATCGACCGGAGGTCGCCTTTGGTGGGCGCAGTAACGTGGGAAAATCGAGTCTGATCAACTCCCTGGTGCAGCGCAAGAAGTTGGTCAAAACGAGCAAGCGTCCCGGTCGCACCCAGACCATCAATTTTTTCAACGTCAACGACGCGCTGTATGCCGTGGACCTGCCGGGCTACGGATTTGCCCGTGTTCCCGACGAGGTAAAAGACGCCTGGGGACCTATGATCGAGGGCTATCTGAGCCAGCGGCCGAATCTGCGGGCCATGGTTGTGGTCATGGATTTGCGCCGCGGGGTCGAGGAAGACGACTTTGAGTTGATCATGGCGGCGCCGATATTTGGCATTCAGCCGATCATGGTATTTACCAAGGCCGATAAGTTGAGCCGCAACAAACGCCAGCAGCGCCGCCGGGAGTTGGCCCGCGATATCGAGGCCGATCCCGGGGAGTTGATCCTCTTTTCGAGCACCGAGGGCTTTGGAAGAGACCAGTTGTGGAAACGAATTCTCTATCTGTGTGGGATCTAATGGAGTTCGAGATTCGTTCGGCGACGTCGTCGGATGTCGACTCCTTGCTCTCCCTGCAGCAACGCGTACATCCATGGGCCTGGGAGCGGCGGGCGTGGTGCGAAGAACTCGGTCGAAGGCAGAGTATTGTCTGGATCGTCGATGGCGGTGGTGGCGAAGCCGATGCCCTGGGGTTTTTGGTGGCCTGGCGCGTCCTCGACGCCATCGAGATCGTCGATCTGGGCGTCGCCCCCGAAGCCCGCAGACATCAGATCGCCACCGCTCTTATGCAAACCCTGGTGGCACTGGCGGCCACCAGTGCAGTGGCGCGGATCGCGCTGCAAGTGCGTCCCAAAAACCGAGGGGCGATCGCATTGTACAAGAAGTTGGGATTTCATTTCGTGGGGCGGCAAAGCGGATATTATGAAGACGGAGACAGCGCCCGATTGATGGAGCGATCGGTCGATATGAGTTGATCGCAGTCGGGGAGTCTTGTATTGCACAACCGACGTCTATCCCCTCTTGTTCTCAGCTCACGGAGTTGCCGGTGAATAACGGATTGAAGGTGTTTTCAGGAAGTAGTCATCCGGAGTTTGCCGGGGCGGTGTGTGACTATCTCGGCATCGAGCTTGGGATGAGCCACACCGTGCATTTCAGCAATGAAAATATGCTTGTTCAGATCGAGGAGAACGTGCGCGGATGTGACGTCTTTGTGATTCAGACCTCGAAGAGTCCGGTCCACGAGCATCTCTTCGAGCTATTGCTCACCATCGATGCACTGCGCTCGGCGTCGGCGGACCGAATTACGGCGGTCATGCCCTATATCCCCTACATCCGAAGTGACAAAAAGGATCGACCTCGGATCTCCATCGCCGCCCGGCTGGTCGCCGACCTGTTGAAGACCTCGGGGGCGGACCGAATATTGACGATGGATCTTCACTCACCGCAATCGCAGGGTTTTTTCCGCATGCCCGTGGATCAATTGCTGGGGGTCGGGCCGCTGTGTGAGCGCCTTCGACGCGAGGATCGAAGCGAATGGGTATTGGTGGCCGCCGACGCTGGAGAGGCCAAGGACCTGGGGAGTTTTGCCAATCGCCTCGATTTGCCGATGGCCATCATCGACAAGCGACGAGAGGGCGACGATGAAAAACCCCGCGCCGTGAGTCTGATCGGTGATGTGAAGGGAAAAGTGGCGGTCGTTATCGACGATGAGATCGCCAGTGGAGGGACCCTGGTGGAGGCCGCCAATTTTTTGAAAAAGCGCGGGGCGAAGAAAGTGCTGGCCGCGGCCACGCATCCCATCTTTAGCTCCAATGCCGTGGAGCGCATCGATGCCGCCTTTTTGGAACGGGTCATTGTCACCGATACCGTCCCATTACCCCCGGAGAAGCAGTCGGAGAAGGTGGAAGTCATTTCCGTTACCCGTCTTTTTGCCGAAGCCATCTTGCGGATCCACGACGGAAGCTCGGTGAGTCAATTATTCAATCAAAGAGCGGTCTCGGAGTTGATGAGTTGAGTCCTTGGTAGCTCCAGCAGTGTCTGGCGTGATCAGTGGGCCAGCTCAGGAGGGAGATGAGCGCTGCGACGTTCGCCGGGTCTTTTCCAAAAATGTGGCCATCGACTCTGCCGGATCGTAGACCTCGATGAAATCGGCCAGGTGTTCACTTCGAGGTGTGCGGTCGGTCAATTCCACCCATTTTAAAAAGGGGACCAAGAACGGGCGCGCATGGCGTACTTCATAGTGAAGTAGCTTTGCCGTAATGGCTCCCTGCGACAAAAAGCCGGAGGATTGGTAGAGATCCAAAAATTGCTGTCGAGGGTAGGGAATGCGGTGAAAGGAGGCTTCCCACTGATCGCGATGGCCCTGGAGGATGGCGTATTGAGCACGCCAATCTCCATTGAACGGAAGGCCTACGGAGCCGACGTTGACCACCAGGCCAGCATCAATTTTGAATGTCAGCGGTCGATGGGTATGAGCACAAACCAAAACAGAGCCGTCGATGGTATCGAGAAATTCTCGAAGTCGGCTTTGGGGAGTCCAATGACCGATCCCCTCGCTGTGGGAATTCGGGCTTCCGTGGAAGACCTCCACGGTGGAGTCGAGCTTGGAGCGGCGTGAAAAGGGCAGAGACTCGATATAGGTCACCGCCGCGGCGTCCAGTTCGTCAGCCATCCACCGCGAGGCCGCCCATTGCTCGTCGTGTCTCCAACTGTCGGGGATATCGCCGTGGTAAAACGATAATAAATAATCCTCGTGGTTTCCCCGCACGCTGGACCAGCCCAACTCCTGGATGCGATGAATCACGGCGTTACCCTGTGGTCCCCGGCCCACGAGATCTCCGGCGACCATGACTTCATCGACATCTCGCCGCTCCAGATCGTCGATCACCGCCTCCAGGGCGAAGAGGTTGGCATGAATGTCGGCAATTATGGCAATGCGGTGCATGCAGAAAGCCTAACAATGGGATCCGGGGCGGTCCACCGTGGACGCTGTGTACTCCGCAAGAAAGCTTATATCCACAGATAGGGCTTCCAGTCATCGGGATGTTCGTCGACGTTGCCGGCCCCGGCGGAGAAGGGCCACCACCGCGGTTCCGTTGGTGTGTTCAGCAGCGGCATCCCGGCCTCTGCGGGAGTCCGTGAACACTTGGTGCGGTTACAGGGCTGACAACTGGTAACGATATTCGACCACGTCGTGTCACCACCGCGGCTTCTGGGTAGGACGTGATCAAAGGTCAACAACGATGCCGAGAAGCGCTCTCCACAATATTGACAGCGATAGTTGTCCCGGCGATAGACATTGCTGCGCGAAAAATGCACGCGCCGATGTGGCACTTTGACGCGCCGCTGCAGGCGCAGTACCGAAGGCAGATCAAAGGTCTCGGTGGCGGAGCGAATCTTACGCGACTGGGCCACCAACATCTCGGCTTTGCCCAGTAATAATAAAGTGATCGCCTTCTTCCAGGTGACGATGGAAAGAGGTTCATAGGATGCGTTCAACAAGAGCGCGGGGTCCATAATTGCTCCGCTGCTTCAGCTCATTCCGAGGTGCCCGATTGCGGGATGAGCATGTGGTGTCCGATCGATGGCTGCCATGGGCTACAGAGGCCCAAGGAGTCCCATCGGTGACAACTCCCGATAAGATTGAAAGTATTTCCGTCTCTTTTCAATGGGTTCCACAATATTTTAGCGTAACAACCTGTCAATCAAAAATTGGGTCGCGGTGCTCTTGCCAGAACCAACACGTAGACCGGACCGAATCCTGCCTCGCAGAGGGCGCGGCTGGCGGCGTCGACCGTGGCGCCGGTGGTGAGTACGTCGTCAAAGAGGATGGCCGGTCCGCCGCCCTGCGATGAGGGTGTGGTGGCAAAGGCAGACTCCACATTTTTGCGGCGGGCCGCAAAGGGTAGGCTGGCCTGCCGGGATGTGGGGCGCTTTTTTCGCAGCACCCGATCCACACGGGAGCTCTCGAGGCGCTTGCCGAAAAGCCGCAGTGCCAGAGATGGAACATGGAAGCCTCGGCGGCGCAACTCGGAGCGATGTGCCGGTACGGGGATCAGCGGTGCATCCCGGGGCAGCTCTTCGAGGGTTGTGCAAAACCACTCTCGGGCACCTCGACACAGGGCTCGCAATGCCGGCAGGTCACCGCCGTATTTGATGCGGCGAATTGCGTCGGCCACCGCTCCGCCATACTCCCAGTGCGCCCAGACTCGTTCGTAGCATGGTTCGAGCTGGTGACACCGACTGCAGAGCGAAGCGCTGTTGGTCCGGGAGTCCCCAAATTGCTCCATGGGAACGCGACATCGCTCACAATACGGAGGGTAAATCGGCATCGCCGCCATCTGACACACCGAACAAAAAGCTCCCTGCGATGCGGCGAAGCCATCACAGCCGGCACAGGCGGGCGGAAAAAATCGCAACACAGGGCGTCGAAGACTGACCAGGTCCGAGATCTTCACAGGGGGCTCCGTGCTAGAGGTCTGGATTCGGCAGCTATGCTTTTGTTATCGGCTATTCCGTGAAATTGTTGCCAACAAATGCAGGTGCACACTCGTTTGCGTCAAAGGAGATGCCAATGAAGCTCTCGGTATTGGCCGTGGGAAAAATCAAGGATCGTCGTCTGGTTGGCCTCTGTGAGGAATACCGCGACCGGCTGGGACACCATGTGCCGGTGGAAGAAATCGAAGTTAAAAAAGGAGGCGGCCGTCAGCGGAAGCAGGTCAAGGAGGAGGAGGGGCAACGGTTGAGCTCGGCGACCCCCGATGGTGCGTTGACCGTGGCCATGAGCGAGGATGGAAAGCAGATGACGAGCGTCGAGATGGCCCAGTCGGTGAACCGATGGATGGTCGAGGGCAGAAAGGAGATCGTTTTTTATATCGGTGGCGCCTACGGGTTGGCGGGCCAGTTGCGTGGCAGCGCCAATCAGCGTTGGTCACTGTCGAAATTGACCTTTCCACACGATGTGGCCCGGATGCTGTTGTGGGAGCAGTTGTATCGATCGATGACGATCATTCGCGGCGAGCCCTACCACAAATGACGGTCCCACTGATAAGCAACACCAGACCAAAAGACGCCGTGATCAGCGCCGCAATCTGACGATATGACCGGTCGATCAGCGCGCGGGAGGAAATCGCCAAAGCTCCCGCACGCTCACTTCAACCGCTTGGTCATTGAACTGAAATGCGGCGCCGGCGAGACCTGCGGTTCAGTGACCTGATGAGGCGTTGTGATCTCAGGTCTCGAATTGCTGGGCCTCAAAATGACCGTATAGCTCCGTGGGAGCATCTTCGAGGTCCAGCCGTGGGGCCTCCGACCACATGCGTTCGAGGTCGTAGTCCTTGCGCGCTTTTTGATGAAAAATGTGGACGATGATATCGCCGTAGTCGAGCAGGGCCCATTGACCGTGTTCGGTGCCTTCGGTGCCCATCGGCGGTCGGCCTGCTTCGCACATGGCGTCGTCAACGCTTCGAGCCAACGCATTGACGTGGCGTTCCGATGTGCCGGTACAGACGATGACGAAGTCGGTGTAACTGACCCGACCCCGTAGATCGATGACGACCGTATTGAGCGCTTTGAGTTCCCAGGTCACCGAGGCGATATCGCGTGC
>SKPJ01000500.1 GCA_007119595.1 Myxococcales bacterium | reverse complement strand
TGGGCTACGAGGGGTTCGACGCCACCGGGCTGCGTCGCTTGGCCGATACCTCGCTGGTATTGCACCCCCGGTTGCGACCGACGTTCGACAAGGCCTGCGACGATCCGGAGGCCGCTACCGTGTCGGAAACCCTGGATATCATCGAGGCCAATATCATGCCCAATACGGCCTATATCATGTCGCTGGTTCAGGGAATCCACGCCAGAAGTATCGATAATCTGCAGCGCCACGAGACCTTCTTTGACCGGCTTCAGCTTCCCGATCCGGCCACGCCCTGGCGTGATCGTCCCCTCACCTTGGTGAGCCGGCACGCCGGGGAATTGCCGGTCGTTCCTGACGACATCGATCGTGATGACATCGACGACGGCTCCGGTCCCGACGGTCGTCTGTCCTCCGACGAGAGCCCGACACCACAGACGAGCGACGACGAGGAGGCCCCATGATTACCCCGGGATTCCTCGCCAAGATCCGTGCCATGTGGAGCACCACTGTGGAGGCGATGTGGGCTGCATTTGCTTTCTTTTTGGATCTGGTTTCCCATGCCGGCCCCAGTCACACCACCGTGGTTCTGGTGCTATTGATCGGGTTAGCCATCGCCACCCACACCGGAATGCAGGGCCACCTGAATCGAACGCTCGAAGAGGACGCCGAAGCCCGGATCAATCCCCTGATCCTGGAGTTCCGCTACTCGATGGCGGGTTTTGCACTGCGTTTTTTGCGATTTTTTGCCATGCTTCCCGGTCGTATCTTCAAGGCCGTGGTCCAGTCCTTTCAGGATACAGAAGATGGAGATGAAGCAGAGGAGGCTGAAGAAGAGGAACCACCGCCGCTATTGGTTCCCAGCCTGGGACCGAGCGCGTTGTGGGCGGCCCTCATCTGCGCCGGGATCGCACTCTTTGTACTGCTCTTCGATCCCCTGATCCGCTGGCATATCGACGCCCCGCACCACTTCCCCTCGTGGCAGTATCTGTTGTTGGGGCATCGGCCCGAGCTGGGGCCTCACCTTCCATTGGGCCAAAATCCCTGGGCGGCCACGATCATCATCACCGGTTTCTGGCTGGTATTGTGGTCGACGACGGCCCGTATCGTCCGGCTCTGTTGTTGGTCGCATATGGGCCGGAATATCATCGACGCCGCCGGCGATATGGACACCCTCTCAAGCTGGCGAGAGTATTTCGGCGTCTCCGATCTGGCGCAGCGCAACGAGGCATATGACACGTGGGCAAAGTGGCTTCCCATCGTCGCGGCTCCGCTGTTGGTGGTCGCCTTCGCGACGATGAGCGGTGAGCCCTATCGCCCCGATATGGTCGGCTTTTCGGTGGCTCTCGTGGTCTGGATTGCCTGGCTTGTCCATCTGAATCTCGCCGGAGTCTACCGTCCGGTTCAACCACGGGCTCCAGAACCCGACGAGCCCGCCGACGCCGTCGCCCCGGGTTGGGGCGATGTACTGGCCGACCTGCAGCGCAACCATGGGGTGCAACCCCCGGAGCTCGATCGCCGACCGCGCGAAATCGAGCCACTGGCCTACAGTGCACATTCGCTGGACAATTCGAGGCTTATCTCCCCGCTGTTGGCCGATCTGCTCCCCGATCCCCATCGGTTGACGGCCATGCAATATGACGTCTTGAGCCACCTGTCACGGGAGTCCTTCGTCCACCTCGATCCACCGGCGAATACCCGTTCGTTGGAACTTGAGGGCCAGCGCGACGGTGACGTCCCACAGCTACGCCACCGCAACCAGATTGTGATTGCCCCGGAGGGTTCGGGAAAGACCACGCTGGCCACATTGGCCTGTTTTAATGCCGCACTTACCCACGCCTCGAGTTCGATGATCGTGGTCCGAAACCGACAACGGGCACAGAAGCTAACGAAGCGACTCCGCAGCCTGGTGACTCCCTCGCCGCTGCGGTGGAATCTGCGCATCCGAAGGATCGGTGGCGACCTCGTCGAAGACCTTGCCGAGGGAATCGTGCCCGATATTTTGGTCTGCGATCTCCAGTCTCTGGTTACGGGCCTTCTCGATGATATCGAGACTCACGAGCCCTTTTTAAAGCATCTGGGCCTGATCGTCGTCGATGATATCGAGACCTTTTGCGGTCCCGTCGAGACCCATGCCCAACTCGCATTTCGTCGTCTGCAATTGCGCCTAAAAGAGTTACGCAATGCCGATGAGATCGGCGAGGAGCAAGAGCCCATCTTCTTATTGCTGGCCAGCGAGACGATGGATGAATTGGAGGCCTGGGCGCGCTCGCTGTGTGGCATCGACGCCGTTCCCCGCCGCTTTGCCTCCCAGAAGGCCACATGGGGCCGCGAGCGAGCCCAAAAAGCGCGGCGAAACGTCGAGGAGGGGCCGGCCAGCGAGCTTCAAACCTCACAGCGAGACGTGGAAACCCGGGACGGGCGAAAGCGCCGCCAGCTCGTCTATCAACTCAGTGCTTTCGCCGGCGAGGACGGGAATCCTCTCGAGATCGCAGACCTCATCAAAGCCTGTGAGGCGCAGGCCGTCCCCTGGCACTATCGTCCCTGCGGCGACGGCCGCCGGCTGCTCGGCCGCTCCGCGTTGCCCCTGCGCGATGAACCGCAATCCTATGTCGAGAGCCCGCTACAAGCGGCCGTCATCTTTCTCGACGGCCACGCCGCCGACGTAGAGCGCGAATTGGCCCGTCTGGGTCGAGCGGGCGCCCGCTTTACGTCGCGCCGACCGGCTCCACCGTCGCAAGTCGAGAAAAATGAATCAGCGGACGAGGAGTCGGCGGATAAACAAGCCCTGCCAGAAGAAGCTCCAGCCGACGAGATCGAGCCCATCGCCCTCATCACTCGGGTGGACCGCGATGAGCGAATGCTTCTCGATACCGCCCGCGATACTGTCGATCGCGCCAGCGGACTCGAGGATCTCGTCGAGTCACTCCCGCGGCCGTTTTTGCGCCCTCCCTCCGGCCATCTAAAGCAGCGCCACCTCACCAGTGAGTTGACGCAGCACTGGACGGAAATCGCCGATCTCTTGGACGTTTTCGGTAATGATGTCGCTCCACTTCTGCAGCGCCTGACACGAAAGAAGGCAATTCTCTGCGAGCCCCGCACCGTCCTCGACGAGGAGCTTCGAGACTACGATAGTCATGTCTTCTTGCGCGGCATTCAGTCCGAGCTTCGACCCGGAAAATCAAATGGCGATGACGCACTTTTGCCTGCTCGAGTCGACCAGGTGGAGGTCTCCTCCAGGCGCCACGTCGCCGTGCGCGAGCATTCTACGATGGTGGAGTTGTCTCGGGTCGATGCCGAGAGCGCGCGTTATCGCTTTTATCCCGGCCGCATCTTCGAGACTTCCCGGGGCCGACACGTCGTCGTCGACTACGCCGGAGAGGGCAATGAAGGATTTCACGTGGGCGACGTGATTGCCGAGCCTTTTCTGGGCCCCGAGATCACCAGCGCCCGGCGGGAGACGGACCTCCAATTGGTGGCCCGTGAGTCGGAGCCTCTGATGGCGGAGCCGGTGTATCTGGGCGCCGAGCCCATGGGTTTGGGATTGTTCCCGGTTCATTGTCGAATCCGCCACCTGGCGACGTTTCGACTGGCCCCGCACAGCGCAGAAATTCGCCAGCGCATCTACGCCTCGGAGTCCGAGCGGCGCCAGGAGGCCGTGCTCCGCACCCAGGCACTGGCGCTATATCCCCAGATCGAGCACGGCAAAGACAACGACGCCCCCGTTTTATCCGTCGGCGGTGCTCGCCAACTCGCCGCCGCCCTGCGCGCCGTTACACCCCTATTATATCGAGGTGCCGACGAGGCCATCGGCATCGCCTTGAGCGCCGATGGTGACCTCAGCGATATCGAGCGCTTTTTGGAGCCCACGGAGGGGGTGTTCTTCTACGATCTTCACCACCGTGGAAACGGTGCCGCCCGGGCCATCGAACGCGACGGTGTCGACGCCTTGCTGCGCCTGGCTCAGCACCTTTTAAGCATCATCGACGCCCCCCGGCGACTGTTGGCGATGCACGACGAATGCGTGGACCTGATGGACGAGGACGCCGGCGCCACCAGTCGAGAAAACGCCCGCGAGTGGCTGTCCAGCCGCCTCGGAGGATCGCCATGAACGTCCGGCTTATAAAAGTCCTGTTCCCACTTATTTTGCTCCCACTGTTGACTGGTTGCGACCTCAGCACCGATGCACCGCGCCAACTGCCGGAACCCCACTTCGATGCCCGCGCCATCTTCGCCAGCGCCGATGGTGACGACAGCGATGGCGATCCAGGCGATATCACGGGCCAGGGGTTCGAGGAGCGCATCCGGGAGGCCATGCACGGTGACGACGACACCGCCACCGGCGAAGAGTCGCCGCGCTCGCTGCGCACCGTTCCCGTGGGACGAGCCCTGGTCTCCGAGATTCCCGACGACCACGAGGTCTGGCGTTGGTCGCGCAGCGGCAGCACCACATTGATCTCCAAGATGCCCCCGGGAGAGCCGCCCCGGGCACTATTTCTCGCCACGAATCGCCACATCGGGCCGGCCTCTTTGGCGATGCGTACCTTTATCGGTGATGTCGATCCCGCGTTGACCGCGGAATACGGAATTCCCTTTTCCGCTGCCGAATTATCGGATTCGGAATTGGGTGACGAAGCGGGCGATGCCGACGGCGACGATCTCTCCTCCATCGACCTATTATCACTGCTCGGCGCCGGGGCTTCGCTGACCGGAGGACGGGGAATCGGCTATCGCTCGCATCCGGACACCTTCACCGGCTGGCGGTGGATGGGGCGAAGCGACGAAGGCCTCTTTTGGCGCATCGCCTCCACCCGGGGACGGTGGGGAGCTCAACCGTCGATGACTGACTTTTTCGGTCCCGCGCTCGACAAAGCGATCGAAGATTTGGGCCTTAAGGATGAGCTCTTCGAGGAACTCGATATGGAAGGTGAATTGGAGGGATGGCAGCAAGTGTTGGCAGAAGGTGGCGCAGCCGCGGCGCTCGATAGGGATCGGCCCGAATCGCCTTTTGCAAATCGCCCCCCACAAACAGCGCAATTATTCTTCGGTGAGGTGGAGGACGACTCCGGCCGGGTGATGACGATCGCATTATTGTGCGCCGCCGAGCCCCATTGCAGTGGGGCCGATGAATTTGTCCACTTCTTCAACCGTCTGCGCTCCGATCACGCCCCGGGCTCGGCGCATGAGACCGACTTCGACGAACATACGGAGTCGCTGGGAATCGAATTGGGGCGCTGATCAGCCGACTCGCCAGCCGGCCATGGTATCCGGTTCTTGGCCGCCGTAGATGGTCACGAATTTGCTCCGTCTTCGCACCTGTTCCAACTCCGGTTCGAAGGGCTCGTCGCCGAAGCCATCGTCGAAGCCGGCAAATTCGTCTTTCATCTCGAATTTTCCAACCCGGTTCTCCTCGGCGCAGACGACGTAAAACGAGGTGCCGCCGCGAGCTGTGGCGTATAATCGGGCCTCGCCGCGTCGGGGATTCGCCCGGAGCTCGGAGATGAAATCCAACTCTTCGACCAAACGCACCCGGGAGCGCCTGACGTTGGGGCTGTCCTCCAGAAGCAGCTCCACCATCTCGTAGTACTCGCGGCCGGGGAGCCCGAAGATCAGGGGATTGGCCTTTATCCATGCCTTCGCCCGATCGAACCAGGACATATTGTCGCGCACCATCCGACGCACGTCGCGGGCGGCGTCGTTTCTGGGCCTCGCCTCACCGAAATCGTCCCACTCCAGAGGGACCAACCGGCTCGCCAGGCGATCGGGGTCCAAAAAACGACTGGAGCGCCACATATTGACCACATACGCCACCAGTAAAAGAAGGAGCACCAGCAGAAATGCCCGCACCATCCAGGGCCCCCAGCACTGCCAGAACCCCGCCGACTCAACCTCGACATCGATGGGTACCCGCACGGGAGTTCCCGTGGCCCCCGGTGCCACCAGTGCCATCTCCGTGCGATATTCACCATCCTGACAGCAGGCGTCGGCTTCGATGCGCACCGACAATACGGGGCTGTCGGCTTCATCGTCGTCGCGCACGGGCACCGTCACCGATGCGCTCGAACTTCCGTCGCCCGCCGGCTCCACCGGCTCGTTGTCGTCATCGAGCAATTGAATCGACAGGTTGCGGCCCGGCCAATCGCGGCGCTCGTCCTCCGCCGGCACCAGTGCGGTGAGTTCGAGACTGCGCTGGTGATTTCCCTCCAACTCCAACTCCACATCGCGAGACTCTCCCCCGGTCAACGATGCCTTCAGTTGCGGTGGCGATCGAAACTCGTGGATCAGGCTGCCCCGAATGGGAAGGACCATCGACGGGATGACGCCTGAGCTCCCGGACTGATCGAATTGGAGCCGCAGGGCGGTGTCGATGGGAAATTCATTGGATGCCGGTCCGCAATAGGGAGCGACGTGGGCTTCCACCGTATAGGTCTGTCCCGCCGTAATGGACTGTCCCTCGCCCTCGGGCTCCCCGTTGAGTTTGAACGTCAGGCACTCCGGGATCCGATCCCGTCCCTCCACGGTCAATCGACCCCGTGTGGTGGGGAAATTCCCGTCGATGCTCACCTCGTGGTAATGCTCGGTACCGGGCAGGAGATCCCCCAAATCCAGACGGCCGGGATCGGCCTCCACCCGCCGCGACGAGACCTGAAGTGAGCGCATCGCCCCGCGAATCGCCACGCCTGCCCCCTCCTCGCCGTGGAGTACGATGTTCGGCACGAAGACGTGATCCCCTTGCTCGAGATTGACCCGCTCGAAGCGAAATACCGGGTCGTCACCGACCTGGTTGGCCGCCAATTCGTCGGCCTCATCCTCTTCCGGCGCCCGATAGGAGACGAGGCCTTCGATGGTCCGCCCCGCCACATCAGCGGTCACCGTCTCTCCCTGTTCATTGACCAGCGACATCTCCATGCAGATATCGCCTCCCACCTCGGAATGGCTCGTCTCTTCATTGCTCGTCCCACAGCGCCCGGGAAAAATCGACGTCTCCACGAAGAGGCGATAATCGGGAAGGGCGACCACCTGCCACTCGTCAGCCGCTCCATCGACATCGACCCGCACCGGTGCTGTGCCCGGGCGGTATTCCAAAAAGGCATAGCGATATCGACCGCCGTCCTCGTATTGATGCAGCCCGGTGATCGTCGATCCGACCTGTTCCGGTGCCTCGCCGTCGCCATCTGGAAATAGATCGACGCCCAGGTCCTGTCCCCGGTCGGGCGTCACCGCCAACAGGCGCATCCGCCTCGCTCCCCGGTGGGCCGGGAGCACCGGCTCGTCGGGGGTGAGCAGATAGGCATCGTGGCCCTGGGATTGCGACATCACCGTCGCGAAGGGACGCAATAATTCCGTCGGATCGTCGGCGCTGACCAGGGAGACGCTGCCCCCGGTCTGATCCGCCAATTCCACCAGATACTCCGAATATACCCGGCCTCGCCAGCGCAGCAGATAAAATTGGAATTGCTCGTCCCGGTGGGAATTCACTCCCTGCAAATAGGATGTTGGCTGGAGCATCCCGTCATTGCATTCCCCGTCGGTCAAGAACAACATCACCTGCCGCACGCCGGGCCGGTACGCCTGATTCAACTCCTCCTGAATCGCCTCCAGGGCCCGCTTGCACGGTGTTCGCTGCCCCGGATATTGCGCCATCAGACCGTCTAGAGCCAACATCTCGTCGAGTCGAGATCGATTGTCCCGAAGCGGCGCCACCGGTGTGACCGACTCCCCGTCGGCCGGCCCGTTGAGGCGAACCACGGTCACCTCGTCGCGGTCATCCAGAAGTTGCAGCAACGCCTGGGTAGCAAAGACGGCCAATCGATCCGGGTCTGCCGCCGGCCCGTCCTGGGTGCGAACCCGCATCGAACCGGAATCGTCGATGACGATGACGTACTGCGTCGTCGTACCGGTTTCGTGGACCATCTCGGCGACCGCCTCCACAGGCCCGGTCCACCACGATAGCGCCAGCGCCACCATGGCCATGATGACGACGGACAACCACCTCTTCGCTGCTGCCGGTGTACTCTTCACAACACTACTCCCGCACACTGCTCTATAGGCCATCTATTAGGAACAGCGTTCAACGTGGCAGCAAAGGCGCTCGACTGTCAATTATTACGCTCATCGGTGGTGTGAGCAGCGGTCGTCGGTTGAGTTCACCGACGCCAATCTCTGGCGCTTGATCGAAGCTCGTGATCCGCGTGATCCGTTGGGGGAGGTGGGCGCGCGGTATCTGAGCAGTATCGGCATTCGCCCAATGATGACGTCGATGATATCGTCATGTCGAATCGACTACAGCAGCGACCCATCAATGAGGAAATCGATATGTCCGATTCGTCCCGTCAACCACCACAAATCGATCTCGAAACAGTGGTCGCCGAGATTTCGGCCGAAGTCGGCGAAGCGGCGCTGCTCGTGGGCCGTGGATTGATCTGTGGCTACGATGGTTACGACCGGGTTGGTGTCATCATTGCCGAGGGATGCGAAGCTGGACGGATGGTCTGGGATGGATACCTCCCCAGTCCCGAAGACAACCGGAGTCTGCTCGTGCGGATGAAGCGGCCCCGGGACGCGGCCACGCAGCTCGCTGGAGCACTTGTCGGTCGAATGGGTCGAACGACCCGAAGCGGTCGGATTGATTTCTTTCACGCCGACGATTGGTCGTTTGCCTGGAGTCGCCTCCCCGACCCGTTTGCCCTTTATACACCGGATGGACGGCGTGCGTATGTGGACGGTGACGAATTGTTTATCGAACGCGATGATGCCGATGTGTGTCGATGGGATGTGTCGGCGATCGAAGCCGTCGAGACCTGTATTTCTGCCGACTGGAGCGCCCGCTCGGTAGCGGTGGTGACTCGGGATACCAGTGTCGAATTGATCGGCGAGACGGATTCCTCGGCACGACGGGGAATCGTTCCCAATTCAGGCCATGTCGATGATATCCACATGGGTTTTCAGGTGATGCGCTTCGATACGCTGACCGAAGATCTGGCCGACGCTCTCGAAGTCGATGCCCACCCCTACGGTGATCCAAAGATATGAGAGGCTAACCCCCCCGTACCGTCGAAGACCCCGGCGAGGTGA
>SKPJ01000289.1 GCA_007119595.1 Myxococcales bacterium | reverse complement strand
TTCTCGGCGGTGATCTGATTTTCGATGGCCGCCGGCACCAGGATATCGCAGGACAATTCGAGCAATTCCTTATTGGTGATCTCATCGCCCTCCGGATAACCCTCGAGCAATCCGTTCTGGTCGACGTAGGCCAGCAAGGCGTCGATATCGAGGCCCTCGCTATTGTAGATGCCGGTGGATACGTCACTGACGCCCAGTACTTTGACACCCAGTCGATCGAGGAAGATGGCGGCGTGGCTGGCGACGTTTCCAAAGCCCTGAATGACGGCCGTGGAGGTCTCCAGGTCGATGCCCAGATGCTTGGCGGCCTCTTCGATGAGAAAGACCACTCCCTGTCCGGTCGCTTCCTCCCGTCCCACCGAGCCGCCGAGGACCACCGGTTTGCCGGTGACCACTTCCGGGACGGTGTGGCCGACCTGTTCGCTATAGGTGTCCATCATCCAGCCCATCACCTGGGCGTTGGTGCCTAGATCGGGGGCCGGGATATCCTTGTCCGGTCCGATGATATGGATGATCTCCGAGGTATATCGCCGGGTCAGCCGCTGCAATTCGGTTCGCGTAAGACTGCTGGGATCGACGCGTACCCCTCCCTTGGCGCCACCGTAGGGAAGTCCCATCAGGGCGCATTTCCAGGTCATCCACATCGCCAACGCCGCCACCTCTCCGAGGCTGACCGACGGGTGATAGCGCACCCCCCCTTTGGTGGGTCCCATGGTCAATACGTGTTGGACTCGGTAGCCGAAGACCGTTTCCACCTGGTCGTAGCCATCGCGCCGAAAGGGAAGCGACAGCACCTGGGTACGCTGGGGAAACAAAAGTCTCTGCCGGATATTGTCGTCCAGGTCCATGACCTGAGCGGCCTTGAGAAATTGCTGGTGGGCCAGACGAAACATCGGCGAGTCCCACTCCTCGCTTCGGGCCCATACCCGCTCGACGGCGTAGCGCAACGAGCGACTCAGCAGCGCGGCGTTGACCTGGTTTTTCAATAGATAATCCTGGGCCCCGTTTTCCACCGCCCGGGTGGCCACTCCCATATCGTCGAGGCCGGTCAAGACCACCACGGGAATTTGCGGGGCATGGGCCTTCCAGCGCAAAAAGGTATCCAGTCCCTGGCTGTCGGGAAGCACCAGATCGAGAAGGGCGACATCGAAGTTTTGCTGGGAGGCGGCCTCCAGACCGGCGTTGAGGTTATCCACCCATGTGACGGGAAAATCAGGGGTCTTTATCGAGCTGAGAAATCCCCGCAACATGCGGGCATGCAGTGGATTGTCTTCGATTAACAGGACTCGAATATTCGTTTCACTCATGAAGTAACCTCATCGCGACAAAACCGGATGGGCTCCGGCGAATTAACGTGACAACCGTTGGGGTATTTTCTTCATTCCCTCGCATAGTGCGTGCGTCGGTCCCCATAAGTTCGACCTCGGAGGGCAAAGCGAGCTGCGCTCACTATTCATCGAGATCGACGAAGACGCATCGCTGCTGCTCATCCATGCCGCCGCAATTGACGGCATTGGGCTGGGGCTCGTAGGGAAAACACTACCTGCCCGATACCATATCGAGGTCACGGTAGGCCAGTGGGGATCACCGCCATTGGTCGAGAGTTATTTCACAAATCCAGATCTGGCCACACATTTAAAGAGGGGCCAAATTGGGCGTTGAGTTTCAGTCCGGCGTTGGCCTTGATTGCTCAATTACGGCACCAGCGACAGCGAGGACAGCAGATGAAACGCATCGACTTTCTCGGCGCTTCCGGGATCGGAAAATCGACGATCTTCGAACGCCTCATCGAGCGGCGAAAGAAATTCCCGGAACCGAGTTGGCTGACTCGTATCGAGGCCAAGCGTCAGATCGCCTTCGGAGAGTTGGTGGAACGTCGCTCCCCGAAGAGTCTGGCCAAAGCGGCCACCTGTTATTTGCCCCGGATGGGCCAGGTATTCGTCGACGCTTATACCCTTCGCTCTGCGGAACGGGCCTTCGCCAATGAGCCCGGAGAATACGGCGAGTTTTTCGAGCATTGCCTGCATCATCTGACCGGCTCTCGACGGTCGCCGGCCTCGCTCACCTCGACGCGGGCCAACACGGGCGCCCGGGCCACGGCCCGTCATGTGGCACGGGCACCGCGACCGCCGGGCTACGAGCCACCGGTCGCCCGCCGCGCCGAACCGACGGTATATGTGACCTTGTCGTGGCTATTCGGACGCATCAAGGAGTTGTGTTTGTTGGACTCGGTGCCAAAGACGGTGGTCTTCGACGAGAGCCTCGCCCACTCCACCGCCGGGTTGTTGACCGATGTCTCCACCGACCTCGCCGTGCGCACCCATTTTGAAGCGATGCCCGTACCGGACGGGTTGATCCATTTGACGGCACCGGAGGACGAGATCTTGCGCCGCCTCGAAGAGCGACGGGAACAGCGCGGCGCGTCCACTGTGCGTCATGCCAATGTCGACGATCACCAGCTTCGACGCAGGACCCAGAGATTGTTGCGTATCTCCCAGATCGGTGCATCTACTCTTCAGTGGCGCGGGGTCCGCCTCCTCTCCCTGGACGCCCTGGATTCCCCGGAAAAAAACGCCCGTAAGGTCGAGGCATTTATTGCGGAGTAGTAGGTAGCGCATGCAAGACCGGGATTTCAGCCGAAGCGCTCGTGCAATCGGCGTATGACATCGCTTCGGTATTCGTCGCGCACCGTCGCCGAGTAGGGATAGCCCCGCACGGCGATGAGGAGTTCTCCCTTGCTGTGGCCTCGTAGATATGCCTGGGCTCGCCTGGCGGGCGACGCCAGCGGTACCAGCGCGGCGATGGTCTCCACCGCCTGCAAGACCTGCCGGGGCTCTTCATCACTCGCCAACTCCACCTCGAATTCGCAGATCGCCTCGGCGCCATCGTCGAAGCGCGAAAACGCCCGGCCCGTGACCTCCCGGTGGGGAATATGGTGGATGACGCCATCGATATCGCGCAATTTCAGGGCTCGCACGCCAATGGAGAGTATTTCTCCCCGAAATTCACCGACCTGCACTCGATCTCCCGGTGTCAGCGCGGACTCGCCGACCAAGATCAAGCCGGCCACCACGTCGCGCAGCCAGTCCATGGCTGCCACGACCACAAAGATCACTGCCAGTACGACCAAGAGCAGCGTCGTACTCAGCCCCTTCGACGCGAGGCCAATGATCAACATCACGACGAAGAATACCCACATCCCCACCTGCACCGCCGGCACCCACTGCCTGACCCGGTAGCGCCCTTCGGCACTCGCGAGGCGGCGCAGGCCGTAACTCGATGCGGCGACGACGGCCAAGAGCAGCAGATAGGGCCACCAACGAATCCCCTCTCCCCCGTCGATTGCTCCGATCAACACCAGCTCCACGTCGACTCTCCTTGGTCCTTAGAGCAAATTCATGGCCCGCAATTCCCCTTCGATCCGATTGCTGGCGATGGGACGCAGGCGATATACATCGGTCGCCTCCGGTAGGATCTCCACCATTCCCAGCCGGCTGAGATACTCCAATTCGCGGTGGAGTTGCTCGGGGGGCTCCCGGAGTATTTGTGACAACTCCTGCAATGAGAGCGTTTGATGAAGACTCAGCGAGGCCAATAACAATTTGTGGCCAATCGTGGCTTGTGCCAACAGTTCCCCGTTGCTCGACGCGATGGGTTGTACCACGATCTTCGAGTCGTCCAGGGGATCGCAGCGTAGATGCTGCAACCACAACAGCAACGCCGTTCGGGGGTTTTGGCCGCTGCGAATGGCGAGGCGCTCGAAGAATACACGCCGCGCGATCTGTCGAGCAGCCGGGCCGAAAAGGGGCTGGCGAAGGCGATGGGTCACCGCCATCTGCGGTTGCTCAAATTCGAGGTCGAAGCCACTGACCTGATGGCGGGCGAGGACCAGCCTCTCCAACTCCGCTGCGCTCAGGGGACCGATCTGCTCGTGATGAGTAAAATAGGTGCCCAGCTCGAGATGGGTTTTCAAAAACTTCTGGGCAGCCCGGTTCATGACGATGACCCACAGCACCTGTTCCGATGTTGTGGAGACCAACTCGAAGAATCGACGGGCCAGATCCAGGCCCTCTTCGGTTCTGAGAAAGACTCGCTCTGGTTGTTCCACCACGATGATCCGGCGCTTTGGATCGCCGCGTCGAAGAGCTGCCGACAGGTCCCGAAAGCGATGGCATCGAGCAATATCGAGCAATTCCTCGCAAATGCGGGTGCAGATGGCTTCTTCCGTGCGCTCCGTTGTGGCCAGGCTTAGCGAGGCAACTTGCTCTCGGGTCAGCCTACCCTCGACGGCGTAGATCCGCCCGGGGATGAGATGACGCACGACCGTTCGCTTTCCTCCGCCGGCCTCCCCACTGATGAGCAGCGCGTGAGGCCGCCCGTCGAAGAAATGCTGCACCGTCTGCAGGATTCGCTCCTCCAGATCGCTTCGGTGCCTGTAGAAATCGGGAATATCGAGGGGCATCGGCACAAAGAGCCGCCGATAGACGGGGGGGACCTCGGGATGACAGACCGGCCGATCGGCGTAGAGCATCTTCCGAATCTGGACGTCGTCGACCTCCTCGACTTTTTCCACCACCGCCTGGCGGATCGAAGCCATCCAGTCCGAGCTGCGGTCGGCGACCCGACCTCTTAGCTGACTGCGAATTTTCGATACCGGCTCCAGTGCCCCAGTGAGCCAATTTTCCCCCCTGCCGACCAGGGATCTCCCCTCGAGTCTGGCGAGTCGTCGCTCGATGGCGCCGATCTGGCGTTGCTCGATGGGCTCGACGGCGGCACTTACCAGGTCCGATAACTCCTGGCTCAACCAGTCTGTGAGTTCGTCTGTGTCGGTCACGGCACCGTCGAGGTAGGCGTCGACCAATTGGTGAGCCCGCGTTAGCCCCTGGCGGGCCATCTCCAGTGGTGGTTGACCCCCGGCGAGATCGGACTCCCCTTTCTGGGCGGTCACCAGGTTGAACTCCAGCGCCTGTTCCACTCCGGACAACAGGGTCAGGCGGCGCTCAATACGCTGTCCTGCCCGGTCGTTGAACTCCGCGATTCGAAGCCCCATTTCGTGCCCCACCCGAAGGGCCATCCACCGATGCAGGGGCAGCTCGTATTGTTGATCTACAGAGGCCAGCACCATCTCTTCCGGTGTGCCGGAGAGCACGCTGACCATCTGTGGCAATCGCTCGAGGCGTTCCTCGATCTGGTTCAGGATGGTGCGCGTCGCCTCACCGCGATGGAGGCTGCCCAGCAAGTCCTCCTGCTCCTGGCGAAACGCGGCAATTTCAGGCCTCAGCTCATTGTCATAGATCGCCTCCAGCTCCTGTCGATCCGCATCTTCCCCTTTTAACTCACCCAGTTCACCAGCACGGCTGTGGCAGGTCTGGGCGAAGTCGACCAGGCGTTGCCACCAATCGCCACCGAGGGCAGATTCGACGACATCGCCGATCTGGTTTCCAAATAAATTGCTCCATTGCTCGAAGGTGGCCACCTCGTGGTCCAGCCGAATCCATCCACGGTAACCGGCGACCACGGCCTCCTGCCGGCGGAGTCGATCGACGACGCGCCGTTCGGCGCGGCGTCCCTGACCAAAGCGCGCCGCCGCCCGGTAGCGAAATCGGGGCAAATAGATGGTGCCCGCCCTCGCCGTGGCATCGAGAAATCGGGTGTAGCAACCAACCAATGCCTCGCTGAAGCGAAATTCCAACAGCCGCGCCCCCTTTTCGGCCATCACCGCCAGTTCGTCCTGTTCTTGACGAAATTCCTCAAAGAAGCGCTCGATCCGGCGCTCTTTTCGCTTTGCCCGCACCTCTTCGGGACTTCGTCCCTGCTGTCGAAGGGACTGCGCTTCTTCTTGTAGCTCTTCGTCGGAGCGGGTAATCCCTTCGATCAATTCATCCCAAAAAGCGTCGATCCCTTGCAGGTGACGCCACAGGCGATTCCAGAACTTCTCGTTGTACACAACTACCTCGGGAGTACGCCGCGCCAACTCAATGGGCAGGGCCAACTCCACGTGGTAGCGCCACAGTTTGCCCACCGGAACGGTGCGTAAACCCGGGCCCATCCACCGCACACGCAGCCTTTGCACCGCTTTGAAAACTCGCAGCCACACCGGATCGTCGGGAGTCGACTCGTCGAGCCCTGTTTCGCGTTCGATTCGATACAGACTCTGCTGGTCCTGTACTGTGCGAAGAGTTCGAAAAAACTCCTCCAACTGCTGCGACGAGATGGCGACCCCGGAAATGGCTTCGATGCGCTCTACGACGGGGATCATTTGACGGGCATAATTCTTCTGTAGCCCTCGCGCCTGCTCCATCACCTGCTCCGTCTCGGCGCCGGTGCGGATTTTTTCCACCAACTCGTGCAATCCCTCGGTCTGGACCTCGACGACGGAGCGAACATCTTCTAATTCGGTACAGATTCCCTGGAGTTGCTCTCGGGGAGGCCCGCAAAATAGCCGGGAGCCCCGGGCTAGCAGTTCCTCGCGCAGATCGCCTACATGACCGCGCAGCCAGGCATCGTCAAAGTCCGGCTCATCGAGACGCCGGGCCAGCTCCGTTCCCTCGGTCATTTGTTGGAGCCACTTCAATGACCGTTTTCCCAGCTCTTCACCATCGTCGCCCCCTTGCAGCGATCTGCGCGCCTTGCGGGTCTCTCCCGATCGGTCCAGAGCGAGCTTGAGCAGTATTGGTCCCACCACCAGATAGGCCACCACCGTGGCGACGATCACACTCTGAAATTGCGCGCCCCACCCGAAGGGTTCCGCCGGATGAGCCACCACTCCGGCCAATACCAGGACCACCGCATCCTGAGAGAAGAACGACGTGCGCAGATATTCGTAGAGGTGATTTTCCCGTACCGCCTTGCGCGAGGCCCAACGAGCACCCCAGTACAATCCGACACAGCGGGCGACGACCAGGGCGAATACCAGCGGCAGATAGGAGAGCGTTCCCGCCAAATCGATGCCCGCCGCCAGGGTGGCGAAGTAGATCACGAAGACGGGCAGGGCGATTCGCTCCAACACTTTGGCCAGCAAATCTCCTTGCTCCGTGGCGTTCTGGACGAATAGCCCTGCCACCAAAAAGGTCAAAAGCGGTTCGGCATCGACGGCGGCGACACCGAAATAACCCACCACCAATGCCACCAACACGAAGATCAGGGGCTCGCGCCGTACGTAGCGCAGATAAATCGCCACCACGATCGCCAGAACACCGCCGAGGGCCATGGAAATGCCGAGTTCCACGACCACTGCCGGCAGCGCCTCCAAAAGCGCGGTGGCGGAAAATACGTCGTAGGCCGCCACGGAGCGCCCGACGGACAGTACCAGAGCAAAGAGTACGAAGAGTGCAAATTCGGCGACCACCACCGTACCCAGTACCACCGTCGACATCGGGCCCCGCGAGCGCAGATCTTGCAGCAATGCAAGGGTCACGCTGGGGGCCAATCCGAAGGCTAAAACACCGAAGAATAGGGCGATCGTGATCTGAGTCGACGCCGGTTGGTCAACCAAAAACGCCAGTTGATTCGGAAAGAGTTGTCCCACCACCAATACGGCCGCCATCGTAAGGGGTACGACGACGAGCAAGAATGCCCCCGTCAATTGCAGGGGAAGCCTGACCTGTCCCGCCAGATCGGCGATCCGCAACTTGGCTCCGGCGAGCATTCCGATGACGCCGACGATGAGGACCTGCACCAACGCGAGAGCCTCGATTACCTCGTCGGTTATCAGGGCAAAGGGATATTCGATGGGCAAAAGGGCGCCCAGGCTGGGTCCCAGCAAGATTCCGACGCCGATCCAACCCAGAAGAGCGGGAAGTCCGAGGTTGCGAAGTGCCTCCCCGGCGGCATAGGCCACCAGGACCATTACACCAACGGCCACCATCCAAGGGTGGGACAACCATTGAAGTCCGACCTCTCCACCGATCCATCCCCCGAATACAATGACGGTGACCAAGACGACCAATGTCCATATATGCTGCATCACTGGTCCCCCTTCCAATCACTCCAGGGCGACGCAGTAGGCCGTGAGGTCTCCACATCGGCGATGTCGATGAGCCATCCACGCAGCAGAACAAAAGACAGCAACTCCTCGGCGATCAAGATCAATACGAAGCCGGTGATGACCGCCGAAGCGGCTTCGAATTGTGAAAATTGAAAACCAAAGTCCAGGATCATGGCTGCCGTAAGGGCCCCGGGGGCCAACAATCCACGCCACAATCCGGGCTCCGGGCGATCGCCGGACAACCGGGGGCGATACAGGGCAACCCCTGCAAGACGCCCGGCGGTGCGCAGTACCAGATAGCCCCCTACGGCTGCGTAGACCCACGGCGGCAGGCCCACCGCCCACAGAGTTCCCACAAAAAATAATAACAATACGTATAGCGGCGGGTTCGCCGAGTCGAGCATTTGCTGAAACCGGAGGGACTCGGAACTCATATTGATGAGAATCACACCGGCCAAAAAGCTGACGAAGACCACGGAGAGCGTTGTGGCATAGGCCAGCGCTGCCGCCGTGGCCACCAGCCCCAGCAATATCGTCAATACCCGGTCGTCATCGGGGCGAACCTGAATGAGGGCGCCCCCGATCGCACCCAGGAGTCCACCGGCGAATAGGTGCGCCAACAGCCAGGCCGCGACGTCCAGTCCATCGCCGCGCCACGCTTCGCCGGGGTTGTAAATCGAAAACGCCAGTCCGAAGACCCCAATGCCGGCAATCGTGCTCAACCAGGCCACATGCCGGGCTCTCTCGATCGACTCCTCATCGTCAAGCCCCAGATGAGCTGCCAGCGCGCGCACAGGCCGTCCGTCGCTAACCAGTGCCAGCGCCCCCAATGTCAGCAGAGCGGGAAACCAGATCGCCCGTTCCATCGGCGGTGACCAGCGCTGAATGCCCAGCAGCGGTATGGCGATGACCATCACCATCGTGGCGCCGATGACGGTGAGCGCCAGTTTCACCGTGCTCGACTTTTGCGCCGCCAATTTTTGCGCGTCGACCTGCAGTCCCGCCGAAAGTGCCACGGCCGCTACGGCCATGGCGATAAGCGGTTCAAATTGGGCTACCGTCTCCGCCGT
>SKPJ01000206.1 GCA_007119595.1 Myxococcales bacterium | reverse complement strand
GAGGTAAAGGCGAACTGCCGCCTTGGTACAGCGGAGAGTGTTTTGCGTCAAATCAAGCGTTCCATCACATTAGACACCGACCGTGGCGAAGCAACCGAAAAGGGAGTCTGTCTGAAAGTGCCGCAATTCGCATTTGACCCCATCTCGAGATCGGGAAACCCTGGAGTCGATGAGGAGGAGGGTGTGATTCACACCCTAAGGAGGAGTGTCGGTTGTCGAAGTCCCCCGAATTAGGTACATCGGGTGAGTTGATTACAACACACTGATGTCGCGACCGGTTGGCGACGGCATGGAAACCTACGCTCCATCCGTATGGATGTGGCTGGGCTGGTATGTCGCATCGATTCGGCGCACCAGACGTCATCTCCAGATGCGGGAAGGATTGAGATCATGGGATTGGCAATCGGGGTGGGTATGCGAGCCGAATTCGAGTGCGGCGACGGCGAGAAAGCCGGTCGTATGCGCGCCGATATGGCGAGTATCAACACCATTTTAAAAGAGCGCGGTCTTCCCGTTCACGACGAGCCCGAATCCTTGGATGAGTCCTTGGATATACGAGCGTCTGTGATGTCGTTTCCCTATTCATGGTTGCACTATCTGCGCCGGTTTGCGGCGCATATTATGCGCGATCCGAAGTGGGTACCCTATCCCATCGAACCGGGGGAGGATCCGGCCGAAGACGCGGTATTGGTCCAGATGTATCAGCGGCTTTCATCACATCTTTTGTGCCACTCCGACAGCGAGGGCTATTATGTGCCGGTGGACTTCGAGGAGTTGATTCTCGACCCGGAGCACGAGATTTCGGGCGGGGTGGTGGGTTCGTCCCAACAACTTCAGCGGGAGTTGCTCTCATTATGCGATCCCCTGGAAATTGAGGTTGACGATGAGGGCCAGTTGAGCGACGACGTCGCCGACGAGCTGTCGAAGCAGCGCCCCACGGCAGCGCCGTTTGCCATCGAACGGCTGGTGTGGTTGGCGTTGTACGAGGCGGCTCGGGTCAGCATTGAAAAAAAGACGGCCATCGTCTTTTGCTAGAGAACATATGTTGAGCCGCCGGTGACTCGCTGCAGTGGGTGAATCGATGACATCGCGAAAACTCGATCTGGATAGGGAGGTAATCGACCGAGCGCGCCGGGCGGCGTCGTCGATTGCGGAGAAGATGGATCGCTTTATCCGCCGCCGCTCCACGGTCGCCGTGGAGCGGACCACGTTGCGTCTGATCGGTGTCGACGGTGTGGACGACGAGGAGATTCCACTGCCGAATGTGGTGGTCGATGCCGCCGCCGAAGCCGGCGTGTTGGAAGAGGGCATCATGACCCTGATGGCCCGGGCGATCATCGAGACCGGCCGCACTCCCCAGGTTATCGCCCGCGCCATTGCCGACGGAGAATTGGAGGTCGACGAATTGGAGCTCGTCGGCCAAGACGAGATCGCAAGCGTCGGCGAAGAGTTAGCTCAACAGGCGTTGGCGGCGGTGGAATCGAACCGAAATGAGCGAGATCGGTTGCTTCAGCGATACGAAGATCGCAGTACGCCGCTGCACTACGTCATCGTCGCCACCGGAAATATCTACGAAGATGCAGTTCAGGCCCGCACGGCGGCTCGGCAGGGCGCCGATATCATCGCCGTGATCCGCTCCACCGGGCAGAGTCTGCTGGATTTCGTTCCCTTTGGCACCACCACCGAGGGCTACGGCGGCACCTTCGCCACCCAGCAAAACTTCGAGGTCATGCGCCAGGCCCTCGACGAGGTGGGAGAGGAATTGGGCCGTTATATCCGGCTGTGCAATTATTGCAGCGGATTGTGCATGCCCGAGATCGCCGCCATGGGGGCGTTGGAACGGCTGGACGTGATGCTCAATGATGCGCTGTACGGCATATTATTTCGAGATATCAATCCCTGGCGCACCTTTATCGACCAGTATTATAGCCGGATGATCAACGCCTATGCCGGCGTGGTCATCAACACCGGCGAGGATAATTATCTGACCACTGCCGACGCCATCGAGGCGGCCCATACGGTGACGGCCAGTCAGTTTATCAACGAACAATTCGCTTTGCGCAGTGGGCTTGCGCCAGAGCAGATGGGTTTGGGCCACGCCATGGAGATCGATCCGTCGGTGGAAAATGGCTTTTTGTTGGAGCTGGCGCAGGCTCAGCTTGCGCGGGAGTTATTTCCCAGAGCTCCCCTCAAATTCATGCCTCCCACCAAATATATGACGGGCAATATCTTTCGCGGTCATATTCAGGACGCCCTATTCAATCTGGCCGGGGTGTGGACGAAGCAGGGAATCCAGTTGTTGGGCATGATGACCGAGGCCATGCACACCCCGCATATGGGCGATCGCTATCTGGCGTTGGAAAATGCGGATTACGTCATGAATAACGCCCGAGACCTGGGCGATGAGATCGAATTCAAATCGGGGGGAATCATCCAGACCCGGGCTCGCGACGTGCTGCAACGGGCCTGTGAGTTATTGGAGGAGGTCGAGCAAAAGGGCATGTTTCACTGCCTCGCCGAGGGATGGTTTGCCGACGTTCGCCGCCCCGCTGATGGTGGAAAGGGCCGGGATGGAGTATTCGAACGAGGCCCCCATTATTATAATCCCGTCGAAGAGCAGTTGCGCGATCGCCTGGGATTGGAGCACACCCAAGTGTGATCGCAAAATGAATGCGTTTTTGTCGCATGTGGTTATAATGACGATATTCGATGGCTGTTCTATGGCCGTGGAATATCATTGGTCAAAGACGCAGATTGAGGTACGACGATGATCGAAAAAATTGCCAGCAGTTCCGGAGACTCATTTTTCAAAAAGGTGGGGGAAAAGGCGATCACCAAGGCGGTGGAGACCTTCGTCAGCGAGGGGATAAAGGCCGTGGTGGAGTTGTGGAAGACCCGTCATATGAAAGAGCTCGACATGGAGTTCGAGGAGCGAGAGCGGGCGCGAAAAGAAGATGCCGCCGACAAGGCCAGCACCGATAAAGCCGGTGATAAAGAGGAAGATGAGGTTGATCGGGACGCCGAAGACGACGATACCGAAGATACTGAAGATGACGAAGATACTGAAGATGACGAAGATGCTGAAGAAGATGGTGAAATAGACGAAGATGATGAAGACATCGCATAAATGCGATGATCCAATGAATTTGAGAAGCGGTTAAGATGAGTGCTTCAGACTCGTTTTCAAGCGCTTTTGAAGGCCTACCTGAATGCCCTGGTTGGAAATTGGAATGATCATCGGCGGGCTCGTGGCGCTGTATTTTGGCGCCGAGGGCCTTGTCAAAGGGGCGAGTGCCTTTGCACTACGGCTGGGAATTACTCCCCTGGTGGTGGGGCTGACGGTGGTCTCCTTTGGTACCAGTGCTCCGGAATTGCTGGTCGGGATCATCGGAACCGACGATATCTCGGTGGGAAATATTTTGGGCTACAACGTGGCCAATATTGCCCTCGTATTGGGGGCGGCGGCCATGGTTCGTCCCATCGAGATCAAAGCCCGGGCCGTGCGGCGCGACGTGCCGGTGATGGTGGCGGCGACGATCTTATTTATTGCGCTCGCCATCGATGGATCTCTTTCGCGCATCGACGGATTGATCTTATTGGGGGCGATGACCCTTTATCTGACGTATACCTTCTTCGAGGCCCGGCGCGATATGAGCCAGTTTGAGTATATCGTGGGAGAAGAGGTCGAGGGAGCCGATCCGGAGCGCAGTACATGGTGGAGCAACGTATTATTCATCATCGGCGGGATCGCCGCTCTGGCATTGGGCGCAAAGTGGATGGTCGATGGATCGATCGTCATCGCCGGGATGCTCGGCGTGTCGGAATTGGTCATCGGGATCACCGTGGTGGCCCTGGGCACGAGCCTGCCGGAATTGGCGACGTCTCTGGTAGCCGCCTACCGCGACGAGGTCGATATATCGGTGGGCAATGTCATCGGCTCCAATATTTTCAATCTGCTCTTTGTGCTGGGTGTTGTGGCCACGTTGGGGAGTCTGACGATCGGCGCCGATGCGTTGAGCATTGATCTGTGGGTGATGTTGGCGGTCTCGCTGGGGATCTGGCCCCTGTTGCGCTCCGGCCACGTCTTGGATCGCCGGGAGGGAGCGCTTTTGCTCGCGATATATATCGGGTACGTGGTAAGCCTCTTTTTGCGGTGACGGAGTCGAAGTAGGAAGTGCGATGAACGAATCCTCGAGGCGGTTGCGCGTCGCCATGGCGCAGATCAATTTTCGCGTCGGCGACATCGAAAAAAATTCAGAACAGATCCTGGAGGCCATGGACAGGGCTCGAGAGGACGGCGCTGATCTGGCGGTCTTTTCAGAGCTGGCACTGATGGGCTATCCACCTCGGGATATGGTGGACAGGCGATCCGTTTTGCAGCGGCAGGATCGGGCTCTCGAAGAGATCGCCGCCGCCACGGACGATGCGTTGGCCGTGGTGGTCGGATTTGTGGATCAAAACGACGAAAATAAGGGGCATCGATTGGTCAACGCCGCCGCATTTTGTGCCAACGGAGAGGTGGAGCGCCGGATATCCAAGCAATTGCTTCCCACGTATGACGTCTTTGATGAGCGGCGCTATTTTCACGCTCGCTCCACCGATGGCGTCGTCTGTTGGAAAGGGGTGAAGGTGGGGATCTCGATCTGTGAGGACGCCTGGGCGCGGGTGCAATCGCGAGAGATGCCGGATTATGTAGACGATCCGGTCGAAGCCCTGGTGGATTCGGGCGCCGCGGTGTTGGTCAATATCGCGGCCAGTCCCTTTAGCCTCAATAAGGAGGCGTTTCGCAGGGATTTACTCGCCGATCATTGCAAACGCCACAACAAACCGTTGGTCTTCGTCAATCAGATCGGTGGCCACGACGAGTTGATCTTCGACGGGCGCTCGTTGGCGTTGGACGCCGATGGCAATATCCAGGCGCGTCTGGCCGGATTCGAAGAGGATTTTCAGATCGTGGAGCTCAACCCCGGTGCTGCTGAGGAGTCCGGTGGGGCTCAATTTGAGGAGCGAACGGGATCGGATTCGGAGATTGAGATAGGCGATAATACAAGAGCCGAGCAGGCGCGCGACGCCGTGGTGTTGGGGATTCGCGACTACGTTCGAAAATCCAATTTCAGCGATGTGATATTGGGCTTATCCGGCGGGATCGACTCCTCGCTCAGTGCTGTATTGGCAGTGGATGCACTGGGCGCTGAACATGTTCACGGGGTGGCTATGCCATCGCGTTTCTCCAGCTCTCATAGCCGAGAAGATGCCCGCCGATTGGGGAATAATCTGGGTATTGCATTCGACGAAATCGCCATCGAATTGCCCTATCAGGGCATGCTCGAATCTCTGCAGCCCCATTTCGAAGATCCCAGCTTCGGGGTGACCGAGGAGAATATTCAGGCCCGCATCCGCGGGATCTATCTGATGGCGTTGAGCAATAAAACCGGCAAGTTGGTACTCGCCTGCGGCAACAAAAGCGAGCTCGCCGTGGGTTATACCACGCTGTATGGAGATATGTGCGGTGCTCTGGCCGTCATCGGAGATCTGCCTAAGATGTTGGTCTACGAGATAGCTCGGTTGTACAACGAGGAGGCCGGAGAGCCGGTGATCCCCAAACGGGTGCTGACAAAGGCTCCATCGGCGGAACTTAGGGCCGATCAAAAGGACGAGGATAGCCTTCCGCCCTATGAGGTGTTGGATTCGATTCTCGATCAATATGTGGTCGAGCATCGGACCATCGAAGAGATCGTGGAGGCCGGATTCGACGAAGTGGTGGTGCGAGACGTGGTGGCCAAGATCCATCGAAGCGAATTCAAGCGATGGCAGGCCCCTCCTATCTTGAAGGTGACCACCAAGGCATTCGGCGTCGGATGGCGCTATCCATTGGCGGCCAAGTATTGAGTTGTCGCTGAGGGTTGGCGGGTCCCGATCGTTGGAGGATCTCCCCCGGCCATTCTATTTGAGGCGCCTGAACATCGGCGCAAACGACAATTTGCGTGGTGCCTTCGTTGTCGCTCGTCGGGTTGCGATATTTCGAAAACGAATCGAGGCAAAGTACGGACGCGGCGCTATATTCAACCCTCAAGACTGTAAGTTTGACCCTCGAATAGAGCGGCTTTCAGTCTCGCACCGGTTTTCGGAGATCTCATATGGCCGATTGGCGAAAGATATTGAGACGGTTTGGTCCCAGAAGCGATGTGGGTGGGGAGTTTTATCCCGATAAACTCGACGTGGAGGGACCGGTGCTGATCAATACCATGGGGCCCATGGCGGCGGCCTTCGTGGGGGCTCGGGTACTCCGTGCGGTGGTCGCCCGTCGGGGAACGGTATTGCGCCCGTCGGCCATCGAAAAGCTCGAAAAACTGGCCTCTCGAGGCCTGTCACAGGCGGCGATACATCACTGCGAGGCGGAGGCGGAGCGTATTTTGGACTGGTTTGATCGAGCGCCGCCGCAGGACAGCGATCTACAGACTCCGTCCTCGACGCCGGAGCTGGATATGATGATATCTGCCGATCTGGAGAGTCGTCTGTCCGTGGCTAGACTCGCCCTAAAAGAGGATTACGATCTGGAGTTGGAGTATTTCGACGAAGAGCAGCAGCGCTGGCCACGGGTGCGGGCGGAGTTGATCAGCATCGAAGATGCGGAGGCCGCCGACTTCCACACAAGCCTTGCGTTGCGCAATGAAACGGGACGATGGAGTGTGGCGCTCAAGCACGTTCGGTGGCTGATGCCCGTGCCTGCCGAGGGCGATTGGCCCACCGAGATCGAATCGCCGGGCGCCGAAGTCGTCGATTTTCCCGGCTCCAGCGACGAGTCATGAGGTCTTGAAAAATTGGCGCGTTCCCTGCCAATGTGGGAGTATCGTGGCCGTCGCTCGCGTTGTAATCTGCACCAAGGATGTGTGGCATATGCAGATGTGGAACCAATTGCTCGAGCAAGGAAACTCGGTGAACCTCTTTTGCTCTCCCAATCTTAATTCGATCTGCCGCCGATGGATGCCGTTGATCTGTGTGCTGGGCCTGGTCGGCTTTGGCACCGGATGTTCTACGTTTTCATCGAGTGACGACGATCTTCCCACGGAGGACGGGGAAAGTGAGATCGTCACTGAAATGGAGGTCGATCCGGTCTTGATCCGGGTCACCGAGGAGGGCGGCGAATATACCACGGAGCATATTGCGGCGGAAGATGTCTTCGAGCGGGCCTATTATGATTTTCAGGCCCGGCGCTACGACAGTGCCGCCGAAAATTACCAGCTCATCGTCGATTATTTCGATGAGAGCCGGTTTTATCTTCCAGCGCTGTACAACGGTGGCTTGGCCTACGAGGAGCTCGATCTGTGGCGCGAAGCGGCCAATTCCTTTCGGATCATCGTCGAGGAATTCGCCGACGCCGACGAGGCATTAAACGCCCGTTTTCGGCTCGCCAAGGCCCTCCACGAGTTGGGGGAGTATAACGAGGTCGACGAATTGCTGTTGGAGGTGTTGTTGCAGGATGGTCTGGATCATTTCGATCGCGTCGAGGCCCATGTTCGGCGCGGTCAGGCCCTATTGGAGTTGGAGCAGTGGAACGACGCCGAGAATAGCTTTCGCAATGTCCTCGAGAGCAATCGAGAAGCGATTCCCAGCGATCGGCTCGACGACGACAGCCGCTTTATCGTGCTCACCCATTTTGGCATCGGCCAGGCCAATCACGGTCGGATGAACGACATCCCCCTGCTTCTGCCACCGGAGCGGATGAGAGAGGATCTGGATACCAAGGCCGACTATCATCAGAGCGCTCAGGTCGCCTATATCCGGGCTCTTCGCGAACACCATCCCCATTGGTCGGTGGCCGCCGGCTACAAAATCGGCCGGTTGTATCAGGATTTTTATATGGACATCTTCACCGCCGAGATCCCCGACGACCTCACGGAGGAGGAGTTGGCGTTTTATTTCGAGGAGTTGCGCAACAAAATCGAGGTCCTGATGGACCGGGCGTTGACGGTATATGAGCGTAATCTCTCCTTTTCGCGGCGCGTAGCGCGAAGCCCCGATGCCGAGGACTGGGTACAGGCGACGGCCCTCCATCTGGAGCGGATGCGGGCGTTTCTCGATGATCCGCTGGTACAGGAACACGCCGAGCGTCTGGTCCTACAAGACGGCGATCTGGAGCAGTTGTGGGATCCCGGCTATTACGCCCGAATTCACGTCGGTGAAGCCCTGGAGCAAGCCGTCGAGATCAGCCGCAGCGCAGGCGGCGAAGAGCTGGCCCGAAGGTAGGCTGCGACGGGAAGGTTTTTGGCCGAAATCAGGAATCGATCACGGCAAATCTTGCAAAATATGACCGGGGATGCCGAGCCGGACCACTTCGGTAGCCCGTTCAATATCGGTGTGCATCACCCGGTCTCGGTCCAGAAATGATACCTCCTCGCGCAGCGCAGCGAGGGCTTTGCGCGTGCCAATTCCGGGGGTGTGCTCAGTTCGAAGATCGAGGGCCTGGGCGGCGATCAAGTATTCGATGGCCACGATATGCTCCACGTTCTGCACGATCTGGTGGGCGTGAAGGCCGGCGTGCATGCCCATGGAGACGTGATCTTCCATATTGGCGCTGGTGGGGATGGAATCGACGCTCGCCGGATGGGACTGGGTCTTATTTTCAGAGGCCAGGGCGGCAGCTACGTATTGGGGGATCATCATTCCCGAGTTCAGGCCCGGATCGTTGACCAAAAAGGCGGGCAGGCCCTCGGAGAAGTATTTGTCGGTCAATTTGGCGCATCGCCGCTCGGAGACCGAGCCGATTTCAGAGACCGCCACCTTGAGATAATCGAGGGCCATGGCCACCGGCTGGCCGTGAAAATTACCGCCCGACAAGATGGCGCCATCGTCATCGTCGGTAGGCGTAAAGACCAGGGGGTTGTCGGTGACGGCGTTGGCCTCGGTGACCAGCACCTGGGTGACGTGGTCGAGGACGTCGCGGCTGGCCCCGTGGATCTGGGGCATGCAGCGCAGGCAATAGGAGTCCTGGATATACTCCACCTTGCCCTTGATGCTGCCCGGTTTGGCCCCGGCGAGTTCGCTTTCGGCGAGCATGGCTCGCAGGTTTT
>SKPJ01000270.1 GCA_007119595.1 Myxococcales bacterium | reverse complement strand
CCTCTGGCCCGGACTCTTGTCCAGAGTTCTCAAAATCACCTCTTCCAAGCTGGCAGACAACTCCGGATTTACTGCGCGTGGACGTTGGGGATCACGACGCACATGGGCTTGCAGCAGCTCTCGAACTTCGTCGCTGTCAAATGGGCGCTTGCCACAAGCGGCCTCGTACAACATCACACCGATGCTGTAGAGGTCGCTGGCCTGGCATACCTCCTCCGGATCCCCTACCTCTTCGGGCGATACATAGGCCGCGGTGCCAATGATCTTTGAGCGCTCCTGTGCCGTCAGTGGTTCATCGACAAAACGAGCCACACCGAAATCGATAATTTTCGCCACCGAGCGACCCTGGGACTCGGTGATCAGGACATTTCCCGGCTTCAAATCGCGGTGCACGATTCCCTCGCCGTGGGCAGCCGTCACGCCGCGTAAAATATCGACAAATACACAGGCCAATGCCACCTCGTCGATCTCGGCTGCATGCGCGCGCCTCCACTGCTGGAGTGTAACGCCATCGATATACTCCATGACGAATGCCAGCGTATTTCCCTCCTCGATAATCTCTTCAAAACGCACCACATTGGGGTGCTGCATACGCATCATGATGCGCGCTTCCCGATAAAACCGAAGGCGTCGTGTCGGATCGGCGACCAGATGGGGATGGAGCACTTTGACTGCCACCGGATCAAAGCGATCTTTGCGTCGAGCCTTATAGACATAGCTCGTGGCTCCGCACCCTGCAAAACCGGTAATGATATACGGCCCGAATTCATCGCCGTAACTCAGAGTCGCCACAGGTCGTTGACGTTCCGATTTCGGCGTGCGGCGAATCTGACTGCTCATAGCACCCTCCTTGGTGCAACGGATACAAACTACGAATCGCTCCACTCCTTGGACGCGACATTGCGATTGTGCCTGTTCAGCTCCAGCCGTCAAAAAAAAAAGCCGCCCCCGGTTGCCAACGAGGGGGCAACCGGGGGCGGCTCAATGAGAAGTGCGCTTTACGGAAGCGCACTTTATAGATGGGGCATCAGCTTCCCTCGTGGAAAGGCGCCAGGGTCTCGCTGCGCTTTGGAACACGCAACTTTTCGAGTGCTTTTGCCTCGATCTGACGAATCCGCTCCCGGGTCAGATTGAAGTCCTTGCCGACCTCTTCGAGCGTATGATCGCTTTTTTCACCGATCCCAAAGCGCATGCGCAAAATCTTTTCTTCGCGCGGGGTCAAGGTCGCAAGCAATCGGAGGGTTTCGTCTTTGAGATGTTGTTCCTCGGTCTCGTCCATCGGGCTCGGCGAGTTTTGATCCTCGATAAAATCACCGAGCTGACTATCCGCATCATCGCCTATCGGCTTCTCCAGACTAATGGGATGGCGCGAAATCCGCATCGCCCGGCGGACGGCTTCCACCTCCATGTCCAGCTTCTCGGCGATCTCCTCCGGCTCGCTTTCCCTCCCTAATTCCTGCTCGAGCTTGCGGGACGTGCGTACGATTCGATTGATCGTCTCGATGAGGTGCACGGGAATTCGAATCGTCCGCGCCTGATCGGCGATCGCTCGCGTTATGGCCTGGCGGATCCACCAGGTTGCATAGGTGGAAAACTTGTGGCCGCGCTGGTACTCGAATTTCTCGACCGCCCGCATCAGCCCGATATTCCCCTCCTGGATCAGGTCCAGAAAATGCATGCCTCGATTGACGTATTTTTTGGCAATCGAGACCACGAGCCGCAGATTGGCTCGAATCATCTCCGCTTTGCCGCGCTCTTTTCGTCGCTCTCCTACCTCGATCCGCTCCACCACATCGCGCAGTTCATCGACCCCCATCCCAAACTCGCGCTCCACATTGGTGATGATCGAGACCGACTGTGTCATGATCTGATCGAATTCCCGCGCCACCCCCTTGGAAATACGTGCACTCCCGAAATCCGGAGTTTCTCCCTCTTCATACAGCTTACGCCATCTCTCCAGCCTTGAGCTGCCGATGCCAACCCGTCGTGCATAGCGCCGAATCCGGGTTTCACATTTGTCGACATTGGCCACCGCTTCACAGAAGACATCGACCATCCGATTGAAATAGCGCTGTGAGAGTTGGCAGCCATGAACGGCTTCCACCATCTCGTCGAAGGCCTTGTCAGCGGCCTTGGTACGGCGTTTGATCGTGGATTCAGCGAGGTCCTCCTCCTTCGCCTTCTCCAAGGCCTGCTCGGCTCGGCAATATTTGGTATAGGCCTTATCGAGCACCTCGAATCGTTCAAACACCGGTGGTGCTACCGGCAAATCACTATCATCACCGCTCGGAGTATACTCCTCGAATACCTCCCGCGCTCTCGCCGTACCAGCCATCAACCGATCCGGAAGCTCGAGAATCATTTCGATGCACGCCTTGGTATTGACCAGTATATCGAAGACGATTTTTCGCCCGGCTTCGATCTCCTTGGCTACGGCGACCTCGCCTTCGCGGTCCAAAAGACTTACCTGCCCGATCCCTCGCAGATACATTTTGACCGGATCGAGATCTCGAAACTCTTCCAGCCTCTTTGCCAGCTTTTGTCGCTCACGACGGCGATGACGCTTGCCAATAAAGTCGTTATTCGTCGACGCATTGTCGTTGCCATTTGGCCCCCCGGACTGATCGACATCGGTGGCAGTCTTGTCCAATTTTGTCATAATTGCAGCCCTTCAGTCGTCAAACCCGTCATGGAGATTCGGAAACTACCATCGCCCACTCCACGAATATTATCCTGCATGATCTATGCCACTTCCCCTCGAAGATCGATTCGAGGGTCATTTTGGAATCCTCATCCATCCGTTCTGCCTCTGTTCTTGCTCTGGCGCCACTTGTGCACGTCGCGCCATTGACCATCTACTGCACAGCTTTCCGCATCACGACTCCTCCTAAAACACCGGCCGTAAGCAGGTTCTCAACGAATTTCCACCACCGGTCTGCACCCCAATCCACGCCTCCCCACTGGACGGCGCTTTTATACGGAAGACGACAAACTATACTCCGCTGATCGGGAGGCTCCTACTCCGCAAGTGTACTCGTAGAGTGTGATCTATGAAAATTTTTCAGAGGAGATGACGTTTTTTCACCTCCCGTTTACAGAAACGAATGACAAGGGCAACTTCTTCCTGGACATCGTCATTTTCATGTCGAAGACCCCAATATTTCCATTTTCTGTGCTACGATCGGATCGACCAAGAGTTGGCTCGGCGAGGGCCCTCGATCGTGGCGGCGGCTGTCATCGCAACTGCCCCGGCCCCTCATTGACCAGCGCTGCCAGGGTCTCCACTTCATGGCGAAGCGAGCCCAGTACGTCACGGCGATGAGCTTTTCGATTTCGCATCTCTCGCTGCAGAGCACGACGGCGATCGTCGGCCTTTTTTTCTACCTGCTCCAACTGTTGCTGTAGCTCAGCGATCTCCTGCTGCAACTCCGCCACCACCGCTTGATTTGCGTGCTCCGAGTTCACCTTCAACTGTTCACGCAGTGCAACGATCTCATCTTGCAATCCGGCGTTTTCCTCTCGAAGTCGATCCGACTTTGAGCGCACATCTTCCATCTCCGACTGCAACTCGCCCAGTGCTGTTTGACTCTTCGCCAACTCCTGACGTGCCGACTCCAGTTGGCGACGCAATTCCTCCTCTCCGGCCACCGCCGTGCCCCGTCCTTGAGGTCTGTCCTCGTCGAGATCGAAATAACTTGGTTTTCCCTGACGACTGCGCTCCAACTGGCGACGGGCTCCTGCGATCGTGAACATCTCCTCGTACAAAAGGGAGCGAATCTGCAAAAGCAACTCGATATCGTCGCGTTGGTACACCCGCTGCCCGCTCTTGGTTTTTTCCGGCGCCAGCACCTCGAATTCGGTCTCCCAATATCGCAACACATAGGGTTCGACTTCCAGCAGCTTCGCCACCTCGCCGATTTTGAAATAGGTCTTTTCCGGTAGCTCGATCATCGCCAAACCACGGTCGCCATCTTCAGATTCAGTCATGGTTGCTTCGCCCTTTGCTCATCCATGCGCACTACCAACACCGCCGTCCCATATTTCCAAAGCACCCCATGCGCCCACTAGCGCTTTCCATTGAGCTCATCTTTGAGAACCTGGCTTACTTTAAAGCGCAACACCTTGCGCTCGGGAATCAGGATCTCCTCACCGGTGCGCGGATTTCTACCCAAACGCTCACCCTTTCGCCGCACCTCGAATTTGCCAAAGCCGCTAACTTTAATCTCTTCTCCACCCTCCAAGGTCTCCTTCATTAGCTCCAAAACCTCGTTGACGTAGTTGGAGGCCTCCTTCTTCGTCAACTCCGTGCGAGCGTACACTGTATCCACGATATTTGCTTTCGTCAGGGTCACTTACCACTCCTACACTCCAAGATTCACTCCACCAATTGCGAACATACCGCATTCATTCACCGCTCCCCTCCGAGATGCAACTTCCGTCGCGTGCCAGGACACGAGTACTACACCGTAATTTTCCGGCTCACATCTCCCGCCATAATATTGCAACGAGGACAGTCTAAACCATGGCCGTCTGTGGGAAAACCATCTTTGTCAATCAACGCAAATGGGCCCCTACAACTTCTTCGAGATGAGACAATAGCTGGCGATCGGCGGCCTCTACCTGGGACTCCTCGAGCGTCGTTTCCGCACTGCGATAGGTGATCTTGATGGCCAAACTGCGCCGCCCCGGCGGAACTTGCTCTCCTTCGTAGACGTCAAATAGCTCGAGGGCCTCGAAGATGGAGCCGAAGCTCTCCTCTTGCTCCGCCAGATCCTCTACGGCATCGCGGAGCTCGGCATAGGGCCGATCCCGGTCATACAAAAGGGCAAAATCCCGCACTACCTCCGGGTATTTGGGTGGTGTTTTCACGGCCTTGTGTCGGATACTGGCCCCGACGAGCGCCTCCAAATCGACTTCCGCAACGAAGACCGGCTGCTCCAATTTTTCGCTCTGAGCCACCGCCGGATGGATCTGCCCCACAACTCCCAGAGATTGTTCCTTCCAGGTCCACTCCGCTTGAACGCCGGGGTGCAAGTAGGGTTCCAAATCCGCGGGACGCCGCCACTTCGTGTCATCGATATTCCACGCCCTTGAAAGTGAAGCTACGAGCCCTTTCAGATCGAAAAAATCCCAATCCCGATCTCCACTCCAATGATGCTGACGCCGCCCGGTGACCGCGATTGCCAATGTGCGCACCTCTCCGGTGCCAAAGTAGCGCCGTCCGATCTCAAACAGTGCCACGTCCTGGCGCCGGGTGGCGAAATTGGTCTCGAGATTGTCCAACAGGGAGGGGACCAACGTCGTCCTCATATACGCCTGGGACTTCACCAGGGGGTTGGCCACCTTCGGGGCCATTCGTCGGTCGTCATCAGCGGCGAGGCGGAGACGCTCGAAATCCTCTTCGCCCATAAAGCTATAGTTGATCGCCTCCAACAGCCCCTGATTGAGCAGTAGGCCGCGAATCCAATCCAAATTTGCCCGCTCTTGTCGGCCTACGATCGTTTCTTCGCCGTCCTCTTGCAGGCGATGTGGCTCACCGACCGCCGCCGTGGGAAGGGTTGCTGGAATCGCATCGTATCCATGCAACCGCGCAACCTCCTCCACGAGATCGACGGGCCGCCGAAGATCGCCTCGAAATGTCGGCACCTGACACTGTAGTTCTCCCTCCTTTAACTCCACCTCCAGCCCGATACTTTCCAGATATTTACGGCACCGCGCTGCATCGACATCGACTCCCAATATCGCTGCCGAACGGGTCGGATCGAGCACCACGGATCGGCGCGTCCGTCGGTCCTTTCCGATGGCCCCCACATCGGGGCAAACCTGGGGCGGCGCGCCGCTTGTTTCCTTTTGGACGTCGCAGAGTAATGCGACTGCCCGCTGCAGAGCGTGCGATACCGCTCCCCCATCGATCCCTCGCTCAAAGCGATGACTCGATTCGGTGTGCAACCCGTGCCGTTTTGCCGACCTGCGCACAGTGGTGGGATCAAAATGCGCACATTCGAGCAGTATCCGAGATGTCGAATCCGAGACCTCCGAGTCCGCTCCTCCCATCACCCCGGCAATGGCGACCGGTCGTTCTCCATCGGCGATCACCAGATCCTCGGGAACAAGATCGTATTCCTGGTGATCGATTCCCAGTAACTGCTCTCCCTTCTCAGCCCTTCTGACCACGATCTCTGGCCCCGCCAGGCAGTCCAGATCGAAGGCATGCAATGGCTGACCGACATCCATCAAGACATAGTTTGTGATGTCCACGATATGATTGATCGGTCGCACACCGACACTGCGCAGTCGCTGCTGTAACCACTGGGGACTCGGCGCGGTCTCGACCTCATCGAGCACGGCCATTCGATAATGGGGACATCCCTGCTCATCGATGACGCTCAACTCGGCCACGCCCGCAATCCCCTCTTGTTGACCTTCGAATCTGTACCCAATATCGAGTCGCTCGCTGCGCAACGGACGATCGTATAAGGCCGCCACTTCGCGAGCGACGCCGAGATGGCTAAGACAATCGGCGCGATTCGGCGTTAGATCGATCTCCAATATTTCATCGCACACCCCGAGGGCTTCGAAGATGGGATCTCCGATCTGCAAATCCTCGTCGAGAATCAACAGCCCCTGACCGTCATCTTCCAGATCAAGCTCCTCTCCGCTACACAGCATCCCCTGTGATTGAATTCCCATTACCTCTCGAGCATCGATCGAAAAATCGACGCCCGGTGGGCTGGAACCGGGAAGGGCTACCGGCACCCGATCACCAACCTTCATATTCTCGGCTCCGCATACAATCGTGGCCGGCTCACCGGGGGTGCCCGCATCGACCTCGCAGACAACGAGTCGATCGGCGTCGGGATGGTCCTCGATACCCAGAATCTCGCCGACCACGATGTCATCGTGGCCTCGACCTCGATACTCGATGCCGTCGACTTCCAAACCGACCATCGTCAGTCGTTCCGCCAGTTGTTCCGGATCTAAATCGGCGACCTCGATCCACTCGTTGAGCCAACTGATACTAACTTTCATAATCTCATTTCCTGCTCGATGGTACCTGTCCTTTTCGGTGAAGAAATTGCACCGAAGGGCTCAAAATTGCTCCAAGAAGCGCTGATCGTTTTCGAAAAACCGCCGGATATCACTGATTCCCTGCTTCAGCATGGCGATCCGCTCTACCCCCAGCCCGAACGCAAATCCGGTATATGTATCGGCGTCGATTCCGCAGGCCTTAAAGACGTTGGGATCGACCATGCCCGCTCCCAACACCTCTAACCACCCCGTATCGCTGCACACACGGCAACCCTCGCCGTCGCAGAATATACACTCTACATCGACCTCCGCACTCGGTTCCGTGAATGGAAAAAAGCTGGGACGAAAACGAATCTGGGTCCCCTCTCCAAAACAGCGCTGCGCAAAGGCGGTCAATATCCCCTTTAGATCGGCCATCGATACCCCGACATCGACCAGTAAACCCTCTACTTGATGAAATACGGGGCTGTGCGTCAAATCGCTGTCACAGCGGTACACTCGACCCGGCGATATGATCCGGATCGGCAGGTCGTAGGCCTTCATGGTGCGCACCTGCACCGGCGAGGTATGGGTCCGCAACAGTCGATCATCGGTGAGGACGAATGTATCCTGCATATCCCGCGCCGGGTGATCCGGTGGGAAGTTGAGTGCCTCAAAATTATAATAATCAGTCTCGATTTCTGGCCCTTCGGCAACCTCAAAGCCCAGTTCGTCAAAGATCGAAATCAATTCACGCTCCACCTGACGTAGTGGATGTCCAAGGCCGACGTCGGGACGACGTCCCGGCAAGGTGATATCGACGCTCTCCTCCCTCATCCGGCGCTTCAGTTCGAGTTGAGCGAGTTCGTCGAGTTTGTCCTCAAATGCTTCTTCGATCTGATTCTTGCGCTGATTGATCGCCCTTCCGGCGCGGGGCTTTTCCTCGTTCGATATCTCGCGCATCACGGGCATCAATTGCTGAACGCTTCCCGTACGACCCAGGTAGCGATTTTTGACCTGAATCGCCTCTTCCCGCTCCGTGGTCTCCCCTAATTCCGCAACCGCCGTATCGGCTAATTGAGCCAGCCGTTTTTCTAACTCTTCTACGTTCATCGTCGTTCCTCGTACCACGTGCTTGTTTTACGGGCTCTCGATCATCTGTGTGCCGCCCAAGAAAGACCAGTGCCCCGACCACCTCATCCTCAAAGCGATGAGTCGAAACGGGGCGCACTGGGCTCTACTCGTCATTTGCCACTGTTTAGTCCAATGCGTCCTTTGATAGTTCGACGAGTTTGCCAAACCCCGGTGCATCAAACACCGCCATATCGGCCAGAATCTTTCGATCCAGTTTCACACCGGCCCGCTTTAATCCACCGATAAATCGGCTGTAGGGCACGCCGTGTTGACGGGACGCTGCATTGATCCTGGTGATCCAGAGACGACGAAAATCTCGTTTCCGCTGACGGCGATCGCGATAAGCGAACTGCCAGGCGCGATGAACCGTCTCTTTGGCGTTTTTGTAGATCCGTCGGCGTCCACCGACATAGCCCTTGGCGGCGCGCAATATCTTTTTTCGTCGCTTCCTTCCGCGAGGACCTCGTTTTACACGTGGCATGATCTTCCTCTCATTACATCGCTAAAAATTTTGGGATACCGGCATCAGTGCTGATTGAGAATTTTTTTGATTCTCTTGCCATCGGTATTGTTGAGATATGCCGACTTACGCAGCTGACGCTTCCGCTTTCTGGTTTTCTTCGTCAAGATATGACTTCGATTCTTGCGGCGGTACTTGACCTTTCCGCTCTTGGTCACCTTAAAGCGCTTGGCGGCTCCTTTATGGGTTTTCATCTTCGGCATCGTATCCTCCTTGAGCGAGCTTCCAAATTAGGGCGCTCACTTCTACACAAACTGCATGGCAATGGCAACCGGTGCTACCGCAACATGGATTGCGGCACGCCGATGGCGCGATTGAAAAAAACAGGCGGTCACCGGAGTGTCGACCGGAAACCGCCTCAAAACTAAAGTAGGCACGGGCGGGTTTGAACCGCCGACCTCTTCCGTGTCAGGGAAGCGCTCTCCCACTGAGCTACGTG
>SKPJ01000290.1 GCA_007119595.1 Myxococcales bacterium | reverse complement strand
TTCGTGGCTCGGCGCCGGCGGGCCATTGACGCTGATACGGTAGCTTCCGTGCTATATACCTCGGGAGTCAGCGATCGCCCGCGCGGGGTGGTGTTGACGCACGGGAATCTCGCCGCCCAGGTGGACGCCCTTTCAGGGCTTCATTTGTTCTCCAGCGACGACGTGCAGCTTTTATGTTTGCCGTTGGCGCATATTTTTGCCCGGGTATTGTATCTGGTGGGAGTTGGGTACGGTCTGACAACGGTATTTGCCCGCGGACCGCAACGGCTGAGCGATGATCTGGCGGAAGTCGAACCCACATTGATGGCCAGTGTTCCCCGGGTATATCGGCGGTTGCAGCGAGACATCGTAAAGCGTCTGCAGCGACGAAAAATCCGTTCGCGATTGCTACCGGTGGCCCTGGAAGTCGGTCGGGCGGTGAGTCAGCGAAGTCAGCAGGGGGAGCGCGTCGGGCCGGTGTTGCGCTGGGAGCACAAATTGTTTTCCAGCTTATTGCTGGAGGAGGTTTACGAACATCTCGGCGGTCAGATGAGTTTTTTAATATCGGCGGGTTCACCGCTTGCCGACGAGACGGCAGAGTTCTTTATATCGGCGGGGATTGTAGTCCTCGAGGGGTATGGGTTGACGGAGACATCGGGAGCGGTGTCGTTCAATATGCCCGATGACTATCGAATCGGCAGCGTGGGAAAGCCTCTGCCCGGCGTCGATGTCACGATCGCCGAAGACGGCGAGATTTTCGTGCGCGGCGAAACGATTATGAAGTGCTACGTCGACGGTGCCAATGAGCCAGCGCGGGGGGTCGACGACGAGGGCTGGCTTCACACCGGAGACCTGGGCCGCTTTGATGGCGACGGCTTTTTATTTCTCACCGGGCGGAAGAGAGAATTGATCGTGACTTCGACGGGCAAACATGTGGTCCCCGAGGGAATCGAACAAGATCTGTGCGAACATCCATTGGTGGCCCACAGTGTGTTGGCGGGCGAGGGAAGGCCCTGGTTGGCGGCGTTGTTGGCGCTCGATCCCGATGGAGTGCTGGACTTCGTCGATCGCCACGATATCGACGGCGATCGCCCGGTTCGCGAGTTGACCGGTCATCGTCGACTCAGACAGGAATTGCAGGCCCATCTCGATGAAGTCAATCGGCGGCGTTCGAGCTACGATCGAGTGCGCACCTTTGCGGTGTTGCCGGAGTTTTTGTCGGTTCGAAACCAGACCTTGTCGGCATCGGGAGAGCTGCGGCGAATGGAGGTATTGCGTCGATTTGAAGAAGAAGTGGAGGCATTATTCCAAGAGGAAGGGGAAAATTTTTGACCGTTCTCAATGGTCCGGTAACCTCGTGGTGCTCGACAGTTCGTTCATCCGGCCATTGGCCGGCGACATAATGCAATTGTCCAAGGAGGACATTATGAAAGGAATGCAGGGAAGCATTCGGCGTCGACCCACTTCGAAGTTGACCTTTGCAGGACTGCGCCAATTTCCGCGAAAAGAATTGAGCGTCGAGGTCCTAGTACAGGATAGCGAGGGCTGGGAGGTTCCACTGGATAGTTTTGATTTTAGTCCGGCCGGCATGTTCGTGCGCTCCCACTTTCTGTTTGAGGTCGGGGGGATCCATAACTTGATCTTTCGCTCTCCCGATGGAGAAGATCTATTTTCCGTGCGTGCCCAGGTGGTGCGAGTGGAAAAGGAAGAGGACTGTGTTCCAGGGATGGCCTACGAGTTTTTCGAAATGTCTTGTGAAAAGCGCCAGCGTTTGCAGGGCCTCGCCGAGCGGGTGTGAGCGCCGATCGCTTCGGTGGCCCCAAAAGTGATCGACCATGGTCGAATTTTGGAAATTCCACGGGTTGGGAAACGATTTCGTCATCATCGAGGGACCCTCAAATGCGCTGACGGAGGAACAGGTCATTGCGATCTGTCGTCGCCACCGCGGGGTGGGGGCAGACGGGGTTTTGCTGGTGGAGTTGCAATGTCGAAGACCGACTCCACGGATCAAATTGGTTGTCTACAACAGCGATGGAAGTCGACCCGAAATGTGTGGCAACGGGGTGCGCTGTGTGGCGGCATTTGCCCAACAGCACTGGAAGGTGGACCGGGAAGTGGTCGTGGAAAGCGACGCCGGCGATCGGCGTTGTGTCATCGAAGCAGACACGGAAAAACGGTGGAATGTCACGGTCGATATGGGCGAGGCGAAGGCGTCGGCATCGAAGGATCGATTCGAAGTCGATGGTGAGGAGTTCCAATTCGTCGAAGTGGACGTGGGTAATCCCCATGCGGTCATCTTTCGGTCTGTGAGTTCAGAACAGGTGCGCAGAGCGGGAGAGGTGGCCAATGACAACCACCGCCTATTTCCGGGCGGCGTCAACGTCGAATTTGTGCATCCCAGCGAAGCAAGAGGAAGGTTCGTGGCCTCCATCTACGAGCGCGGAGTGGGAATGACACAGGCTTGCGGTACCGGGGCGTGCGCCGTGGCGGAGGCGGTCTGGGAGAGTGGACGCATGGAGCGAAGCCAGGCGGTGCAAATCGAATTGCCCGGTGGGGAGTTGATCATGGAGAGCCGGGACGATCGGATATGGATGAAGGGAAGCGCCGAGGCGGTCTTTTGCGGTGTTTGGCGTGGGTGAAGTGCGGCCCCCTTCGGTGGCTTCCGGTTGGGAATGCGTTTTGGGGGTTGCGCAGCAGACGAAGACAATTTATCTGAAGTGGAACTGAATCCTTTCCAAGGCACGTCAAGGAGATGAGTCGATGAGTGCTCCAAAAATGTTATTTGTGGCATCGACGGCGATGATGGTGATGGGATGTGCCGAATCGGCGATCCTCGCCGGAAACGGGGTGTCCATGTTGGTGGCCTCTGCGTTGTTGTGGTCGACGGTGAATATCAGACGACAGGCCGATGGCGAGGAGCAACCGTAATGGATTGGGACGAGGTATTGGATCCGGCGTCGACACCTGAGGAAGTGTTGGTCGAAAAAATACCGGCCTTTCATCGCTCGCGCTTGGATGACTTTCGCCAATTTGTGTCGACGTCGCTGATTGTCAGCGTCGAGTTCATCGACGAAAAAGAACAATATACGCTGTTGTTGGGACCCGACGAAGCTCGTTGTGAGCGAGGAGAAATGATCGACTTTCCGCAGGCCACTCTCCGAGGTAGCGCCGGGCAGTGGTCGCGGTCTCTTCAATTGGCCTCCAAATTGGTGGTACCCGCCGATGCTCAAATCGATCGCTACGAAGGTCGTGTGGAATTGACGGAGGCGATCAAATCGGGTTTTGAGCAATTCGATGGTGTGCTGGAGGTCGCGATCTGTGATCTCCCAGATGGCGGCCCCTCCCTGGAGTTTGATGTGGTGTTGAATGACTATCGACCTCCTGAGTGGGCTCAGAAGGCGCAGTTGGTGGTGCAATGGTCAGACCTTGTGGACCTTGCCCATGGACGGATTTCACCGGTTCAGATGGCCCGCAAAACCAGCGTGAAAGGGGCCGTGGGGCTCGCCTTTGATATCGGTGGTTATTTGATGCGTGAATTCGACATGTGACGCTGCTTGCACCGGGGGCGAAGGTCGTTAATGATGGGGCATCTCGACAGTGCCCGTCGGCCTCCATCGGAAGTCCCATTTGTGCCCATGATACTACAACCTCGCGACGTGGGATGGCTTGAGGTCATCTGCGGTCCCATGTTCTCCGGAAAGACGGAAGAACTCATCCGCCGACTGACGCGGGCCTCCTATGCCCGCCAGAACGTTCAGATTTTTAAACCCAAAATCGACGACCGCTATGACGAGGAATCTATCGTCAGCCACAGCGATCACAAGCTGTCGGGGGTGGCGGTATCGGATCTCGATGAGCTCAAAAATTCGCTGACGCCACAGGTGGAGGTGATCGGAGTCGATGAAGTACAATTTTTCGACGCCGGGGTGGTCGAGTTTTGCGAGGCCATGGCCGATAGCGGTCGCCGTATCATCGTCGCTGGACTGGACCAGGATTATCGTGGACGGCCTTTTGGACCGATGCCGCGCCTGTTGTCGGTGGCGGAGTACATCACGAAGTTAATGGCGATCTGTGTGCGCTGTGGCAATCCGGCGCACCGAAGCTATCGTCTCGCCGAAGATCCCCAGCAAGTGCTGGTCGGTACAGAAGAGCAATACGAAGCTCGGTGTCGACGCTGCTTCCACGAGGGGTATCCGTCGTCGGATCGGGCAGAGGCCAAAGAGTCGATTTGAGTAGGTCGAAGCGGTCGAAAGCGTTCCCCCGAGCATAGGTCCGAAGATGCGCAATCGCAGTCGAAATCTGGAAGTCCTGTTATCAGCCGAAGAGATCGAGCAGCGGTGCGCCGAATTGGGGGAGCAGATCAGCCATGATTACGGTGATCGAGAAGTGCATGTCATCGCGGTGCTCAAAGGCTCGTTTATGTTTCTGGCCGATCTGGTCCGAAATATCAGTCTCGACGTGTCGATCGATTTTTTGGGCCTTTCCAGTTACGGTAGTCGCAAAGCAACCAGCGGCGTGGTGCGGATGACCTCCGACCTTTCACTTCCCATACAGGGACGCAGTGTCATCGTGGTCGAGGATATCATCGATACGGGCCTGACGATGAAGTATTTGCTTGAAAATCTACAGACCCGAAAGCCGGAGTCGATCGCGGTTTGCACGTTGCTGGACAAACCGTCGAATCGACGGGTGGAGGTACCCATCGATTATGTGGGGTTTGAGATTCCCGACGAGTTTGTCATCGGATACGGATTGGATGACGCTGAATTTTCGCGGCATCTACCCTATATTGGGGTAGTTAAAGAAGCGGGCAACGAGTCATAGACGAAGAGTGAAAATTGATTTCGTTCGAACGGAGAGACCCATGAAAGTAACGGTCAAAGAGAAGCGGTGTGTTGCGATCGCAGCAACCCTGGTTGGAGCCGCGGCAATGACGTTTGTAATCACCGGGTGCGAACGCCCGGATTGGGAGGACCCGGACTACGTGGCAGAGATGCTCGCAGAAGGGGATACTTCGGAACGTCGGATGGCCGTTGAACAGCTTCGCAATTTTCCCGAAGATCGGCGCGATGAAGTCGCCTCCGTGGCGGCCGATGTCTACCTCGAAGAAGAGAGGCTTCGATCGGATGTGATGCAGCGTCTGGTGGAGTGGCGCGTCGAAGGTGCAAAGAAAGCCTATCTGGAGGAGGTTGCCGAAAATCATACCGGCTACGCCTCATCGGCGGCTCAAGTGCTCGGTCAAATTGGGGCCAGTGATGCCATCCCGAGGATGGTCGAGATCTTCGATGAGACCAGTGATAACGATCGTCGAATCGGAATTTTGCGGGGACTTTCGCATATGCCGGAGCCAGCGGCGATCGAGAAGGCGATGGAGGTCTTTGAGCTCGACGTGGACAATTATCCCATCGGATTGCATCGAGCAGCCTGTAATTTTGTCGGGGGATTGGCCACCTCTCACCCGGATGTGATCGATGAGGACGTCAAGCGAAAGCTGGTATACGCTCGATTTCTGGCCGGAGAGGACGGGCGCACGACCTCCGAAGCCTGTGGTCTGGCGATCCAGAAGGTCGGCGTTTCCATGAGCCCCTTTCTAATCGAGGCGTTTCACGGAGAAAACGAAGAAGTGCAGCGTCTATTGATGACCTACGACAACCCCAGCGAAGGAGAGCATTTTCCGCAAAATGCGTCGAAGCGAACCGCTGCGGAGCATCTGTCAGCGATGCGGGCACCGGATGCGGTGGAGTTATTCGTCGAAGAACTGGGAACCACGGTCGAACCTCCCGACAATCTGAGTGGAGATCGACTCAGCCATTGGCGAGCACGGGAAGCAGCGACCATCAACGAGATGGTTCGAGGGTTGGGAGATATCGGCGATCCCGCAGCACGGCCGATGCTGGAGTCTGTGGTAAAAGGCGAGCCCTTTGGCGAGGAATGGTCGGAAGTCATCGATGCCACATCGGCCTTTCAGATGCTGCAGGACAGCGCTCGTTCCCTTGCTCGGCTAGGCGATGGCGAGGCCCGTTCGGCACTGATGGAGATGACCGGTGCCGATATCATTCCCGGAATGGCGGCCCGTTTTCGGGCTATTGAGCGTGCGGCCGAAGAGGATGACGACATCAACCCCTATCCACTGGTGGAACAACTTCGGCCGCAGTGGGTGGCCGCAAAGTCGTTTACTTATCTGGCTGAGTCCGGGGACCGCGAGGAATTTGAATCACTGATCGAGGAGATCGAAGACGAAGATCTCACGGAGCACTTGGAGTCTTTCCTGGTGGCATTTGATATTATGGATGAATGCGAGGATGCCGAAGAGGAGGCCGATCGGGCCGATTGTTTTGCCGGATTTATCAGCTCCGACGAGGAGCACGCCCGAAACAAAGCGGTCCTGGAACTGAGCCGGATGTCGCCGCAGATTGCAGGACCGCTGGTGGTAGATGCGATGGATACGCGGGATCTGGATCTTCGCGAGATACTGACCTTTGCTGGTTATCGAGTGCCGACACCGGAAATGGCCACTGCGATCGAGGATATTCTCGATTCCGAATCATCGCGTTCGGGTTCGCAGTACCAGGTAGATCATCGCCGATTGAAGATGCTTCAGGCCTGGTTGCAGCAATACGATTTTGATTCCGACGGTACCGAATAAATCCGGAAAAGCGAGCTCAATGGGCCCGAAAGCTTCGAAAATAGTGGCTGTACTACAAGGCAATGCCACGGTTGCACAGGTCATGCAGGAGTCGCTGGAGAACTCGGACCGATTTAAGGTCGAGCTGCTCCAGGGCCCCCCCCCTGGAGCAGCCCGGGCTCAACTAGCTATCATCGATGTAGATAGCGGGATGGAAAGCGCCGAGCAGTGGATTCACCACTGCGACGGGCGCCAACTGCCGATTTTGTTGTGTGGTGTCGAGTCATCGCGCAATGCATTTTCCGATCGTCCCTGGTTGTCGCGGCCCTTCTCCAGTCGCCAATTGATCCGGATTTGTCGCGAAGTATTAGACGACCTGTCGGAGGAGGAAGAACGGGAAGAGGAGATACCTCCACCGATCGAAGTCGATACGGGATCGCGAGAGCAACCAACGCTGGAGATGCCGGCGTCGACACTCTCCGACGAGGACAGCGAATCCATTGAGACGGGGGCGGAGCAAGGCGGGGATTCGACGGTACAAAAACGTCCCGAAGAGTTGCTCGAGGAGCTCGACCTCGATGGGTCGGGAAGCATGATCTTGGAGATCGAAGACCTGGCCAAGGGAGAGACGGTGGGGGGAGTACGGGTCGGCGGCGCCGAAGAGCGCAGCTTCGATCCCGAGGAGTTGATCGAAGAAAACCCATGGATCGATGAACCCGATACCGCCGTGGAGTCCCCCAGTGGGGAAAGTGGATTGGGTGCTGCGTCGGAGTCCAGTGCCACGTCGTCTCCGGTGCCAAAGCCAACCCTGCAGGCCGATGTGACGGCCGTGTCGACATTGGGAGATATGGCGAGCAATGATTTTTCGGGCGCGCACCGGGTGGCCAGTCTCGTCGCCGAACATTGGGATCGACTGGGGCTGACCGCACGGCCTACGGATCGGGCCGATCGCCTGCAGCGGGTATTGACGGCGATGTTGAAAAGGGGGATGGACGGCGTGCTCGACGAGTTGAAACGAATCCCACCGGTAACGGGATTTTCGGGTTGTCTCGAGACAATGCCCGTGGTGGATCTGCTTCATACGATCCGTGACCGCCGATTGCGTGGCCGCCTCGAGATCGGTCTCGATGGGCATAGCTTTGTGCTGTATGTCGATGGGGTTACGCTGCAGGGAATTGATTCGTTGGGGGAGAATACGGATGGACTCCTGGTGGAGTCTCTCAATCAATTGGGGGCGTTCGATGACCAGACCTACCGCCACTACCAAAAACTGGTCGCCGAGTTGAGTGGGGAACCACTGGAGATGAAATTGCGCCGTGACGGGATCGTCGACGATGGGCAGTTGTTGGAGGCAAAGCAAGAACGAGCCAAGCAATTGCTGGCCAAGATGTGCCGGGGAGAATACGGGACGTTCGCGTTTATCGAAGTTCGCCAGCAAAGTGGTCAGGTGTGGCCGACGCAGAGACTCCAACTCAATGTGGATGCGTTATTGCTCGAGTTATTGCGCAAGGGGAGGCTGGAGGAGGCGGGGGCCAAACCGATCACTCGCTCCCATCTTGTGCTCGACGCCGATCGGGCCTCGCGCTTGGGTTCGGAGGCTTTGACGGAGACCGAGCGGGAGATGCTCGATTTTTTCGAAGAGGGACAGAGCATCGACAGCGCTCGCGAGATGCTCGGCGATGTCGAAGAGCCGGTAGAGCGGATTGTCCATCGACTCAAGCGTCTGGAGTTGTTGCGTCGATTGGGAGAGAATTCGGAGTCAGAGGACGAATCATCGACATCGTCATCGGAACCGGTTGTGCAGGCGGATTCCATCTCCGAGGTCTCAGACTCCGAGATCTCAGAGGCGACGCAGGATGAGCACGACCATGCCACCGATGTGAGCTCGAGCTGGAATCTGCAGATCCTCGACGAGGTGGATTCCGCCGAACGAAGCACGCCCGAGGGATGGCCGGATCCCACGGAGGTGGGCCCGGAGGAAGAAACGCAGGAGGACGTGGGTTTTTTGGCTGGTGTTCCCGACGATATGCCGGAGCCGGATGCTGTGCACGAAACCCCTGAGTTGAGCGAGGACTCCTGCGGTGAGCAGGCTCCGATCGACGACGATCAAAAATGAGCCTACATCGTATGTTGATGGATAGAGGGTACAGGGGTGATTGAGAGCCTTGTTCAGAGCTCGGTTGACGCTTTTTGTATGCCGCGAGTACTATCGAAATGGAAAAACAATTTCCACGACATAAGCTCCCCATCGCGTTGTTACTCGCGGTGCTGATCGTGGCGACCTCCGTATGGCACGGTTGCAGTGCTGACGAACACCAATCGCCGGAAGATGTGGCGACGTCCTTTCTCAACGATCTTCGTCGCGGTGAGCGCGAAGAGGCCATCAACGCAATCTGGCCGCCGACACGACAAGTGTTGCAGGCCGGTGACGGGCAGCTGGCGGAGCTAATAGACGGTGAGTCCCCCAGCGATCGCGCGCCGGAGTTAACCTCTGTCACAATAGCGTTCCAGCCGATGAACACCGGATCGCGCTCCGGCTCGTCT
>SKPJ01000523.1 GCA_007119595.1 Myxococcales bacterium | reverse complement strand
TTCCGGATGCATCCATCGCCGACCCCGATGCAACAGCATCGAATAACGACGACGAAACCGATGCCGAGAACGGATCGTCACTTCCCAACGACGCCGACCCAAATCACAGTTCTCCAAGCGACACGGGCTCGGCTGATACGAACGCCTCCGATCCCGCGCCGGATGCCGAAGACCCAACCGAGGATGCATCCGACACCGATGACGACGTCGAAACCAATGCTGGTGACGATGTGGAAGATGATCCCGATACCGACACCGGTGACGATCCACCCGATGCTGACGAACCCTTCGAGCCCGGCCCCTGCGACGGCGATAGCTTCACCGAAGCCTTCGAGGCCCATGCCGTCGAAGAAACCTCCTACCCCACCGATATTCACAGCGCTCCAACCCCCGATAACGGAGCCGTTATCGCCTGGCAGGAGTTCGCACAAATCCATGTAGTCCGCGTCGGAGGCGACGGCAGTATCATCGCCGAACAAACCATCGAAGGACAGCAAATCTACGGGCTGGCGACCAACGACGAATCCTACGCCCTGCTCGCCTTTCGTTCCCCCGACATTCTCGCTCTCGTGGTCCACGACTTCGATGGCACAGAGGTGCAAGACAAGACCATCATTGGCGACGTCGACCAATCCGTACAGGGTAGCACCTGGTTTGGAAATCTCATCCGCGATGGGCGTATTACCTGGACCGGCGAAGAATGGGCTGCCTACTACACAGTCCAAGAACTGCGCTCTGATGGCGTCGCCCATTACGGCGACCAATTGCAAACTTTCGACGCCGATGGGACGCAAAAAGAAATGATCTGGAGCTGGGGGTGCAGCCACAGTATGGAGGTTCAAATTTCCCATAATGGCGAGCGCCTGGGGCCGGTCTGTAGCTCCGATTGTTTTCCCCAGAAAGGTGTGCATTTCAATCATCAGTCAGTATTTATTTATCCCGACGAAGAAGGCTCCAACTGCGCCGGAGCCTACGGAACATCACTGGGGGCGAGCATACCCATCGAAGACGAAGGGTTCTGGATTGTCTTTACCGCCACCGATGATCGCGACTCTCACGACGCCGCCGTCGTCAAAATCACCGGCTTCTCCGACAAAGGCCCCATTCAGTGGCTGACCGAAAATGACGTCAATGCCATCGACTTAAACGGCGCACAACTCGGCGACGAAATCGTCGTCGCTTTCAATGAAGGGGGCGACAATCACTTTTATTTGCTCGACGGTGACGACGGCGCCACGCTCGAAGGGCCACAAGCAATTGAAGACGCCAACCTGAGCGGTGTGCGCAACTTCTTCGTCTACTCCAACGGCGATATCGGCTGGGCCCAATCGAATGACCAAGGGATCGAACTCGCCCGCCTCCAACACTGCGATGGCGACTGAGCTCGCGACGTCCACAGCAGGGCGGTAATCCGCTGATTGCAGGTCTCCCAATCCCACAACCGGGAAGTTGCTTTCCCCGCTACCCCGGTAATTCGATTCGATGCCGCCAACCGCATCTCCTTGTGGTTCCCCTATTTGACCGCGACCATCGACTCCCGGTAAGCATTTGCTGCGGTGCCCTTTGGGATACCGACAAGCAACAAGATACCGACAAGCAAAAGGTGGAGTTATGACGGATTTGCCATATATCTTCGAGATGGATCCCGACGAATGGTTCGACCAGGTCCAAGAGATCGCCGATGAACTGGCCGGACATATCGCTTCGGCACTCGATGAACACGACGATGCCGAAGCGGTGCTCGAAGCCCTACAGCCTCATCTCGAGCCCTATATCATCGATCCCGACGACCCTTCCCAACATCAACTTCTGGCCGATGTCGACGGCGAGCGTTTTTGCATCGGAAGAGTTGACGACGACTGGTTGGCTCTGACCTATCGCGACGAGGGGTATTGGTGGCTTTCCGGCCGCGAACCGGACGAGGAGGATCCAGACCCGGCGACTCTTCACCGCCAGTTGGGGCGAAAGGCCGTCGACACCGTCTCATGGGGCAATTCCATTACGGCACGCGAACGCGCCGACAATCAAAAGGCCAAACGCACCATTTTAGAGCCCTTTCTCCACGCCATCGAGGACGCCGGCGGTCTCGATGCCAGTGCCGCCGATATTCGCGATGATCTCGAAAGCCTTATCGCGTCGTGTCTTCCCTTTGAGGAAAAAATGACCATCGACGATCACTCGCCCGACGATGAGCACACCCATTTTGTGATCATGAAAGGCGATGAGGAAATTGGACATGTTCTCGCCGTCAGCCCCGGAGCGTCGCGGGAGACCGAAACGCTGGAAGAGGCGTTCGACATGGAACTCAGCGCCGACGCCGGAGTGCGCATCGTCACCGATCATCTTCGCTTTGTGTGGTATCCCTATCTGGGCACAAAAACGGCCTCCAACGATCTGATCTTGCCCTCCGACAAAGACGATGATGTCGTCGATTATTTCTACGAGATCGACTGGACGGTCTCCCAGCTCATCCGATCACTGAATCCAGCACACTGAGTTGGATGCTCATGCTCAAGGTGTTTGCTGAAAGTCGAGCGCCAGCGAGTTGATGCAATACCGGAGTCCCGTCGGCTCCGGACCGTCGGGAAAGACGTGCCCTTGATGCCCGCCGCAGCGCGCGCAGTGAACTTCGACGCGGTACATACCAAGGCTTTCATCGGCACGGGTTCCCACAGCATCATCGTCGATGGGTTCCCAATAGCTCGGCCAGCCCGTCTTGGAGTCGTAGCGAGCCTCCGATGAAAAAAGTGGGTGGCCGCAGCCAGCGCAGTGATACGTTCCCTCTTTTTCGTTGCCCAGAAGCTGTCCCGAAAAAGCGGGTTCCGTCCCCTCTTGTCGCAAGATGTGGTATTCATCCTCGTCCAACCGCTCGCGCCATTCTTCGTCGGTCAATTCATAGCTCGGCTGCGCGGGGTTGATCTCGATATCGTCGTAGGAACGGGCAAATGCCGTTTCGTCTTCGCCGCCGGACTCGCCATTTGTGGACTCACCATTTGTAGAATCGTCGGGGGCCGCTCCCTCAGCCATCGCCTCCGGCGATGTCGACGGATGCTCATCGTCGACGCCGTCGGGGGTACACCCCACGAAGAAAATAAGGCAACCAAGGACGAGTCCGGCGATTAATCCCAGGGTTCGCAGCGGCATCATGACCTCAATAAAATAGGTATATTTAGCTTCAGTGACTCCAATATAACAGCTTCGCCAGCGACGGACCAAACCCGGCAGCGCTGCAGTGGCGCAGGAAAAAGAAAAACCACACTCCGCGACGGTTTTTACTTCTTATACGCCCGGACTCTCACCAAAGCTCTCCGGCGCGCAACGGCCAGTCACCTTGAGCTTTCGCGCCAGGTCGCGAAGGGCCGTGCGAATTCCCTCCTCGATGACAGGATGATAAAAGGGCCGGCTGAGCAGATCGGGAACTTTTTCATCATTATCGATGGCCCAGGCCAATAGATGAGCCGTGTGCTCGACCCGTGGTCCAAACATCTCGGCGCCAATGAGCTGACAACTGGAACAATCGGCGTACAAACGCACCAGGCCGTCATTGATGCCCATCACTCGGGCCCGGCCCTGATTGTCATAGGATACGCTACCGATCTCGGTACACGATGGATCGAGTTCTTTGAAAGGCGTACCCACCATCGCCATCTGGGGATCCGTAAAGGCGATCGCCAATTGAGGGTGGCGAAGTCGAGCCTCCACATGCGGGAAAGCAGCGGCGTTGGCTCCGGCGATGCGCCCCTCGCTGGAGGCCTCGTGCAACAGCGGTCGGTGCCCGGCGGCATCTCCGGCGACGAAGATCGGCGATTCGCCGGCTTGAAGTGTTCTGGGATCGGTGATCGGCAACCCCTCCTCGGTCAGCATTATCTCGGCATTTTCCAGGTCCATCCCCTCGAAATTGGCCCGTCGTCCGGCGGCGGCCAGTACTTTTTCGAAGGTCTGGTCGCGTTCGTCGCCGTTGAGATCGATCCATCGAAGATAGTAGCCATCCTCCACCACCTTCGCCTCCACGATCTCGCTTTTGAGATGGAGATCGAGACGACGCCCAAACGATTGATGGGCCTTTTGCTGTATGTCGGGGTCCGTAAATGGGCCCAATTCATCGAAGGGATTGAAAAAATCGACGTTCACGCCGAGTCGCTGCATCGCCTGTCCCAGCTCCAGACCGATGATTCCCGTACCCACCACGGCCATCGATGACGGTAGATCGTGGAGTTCAAAGACGTCGTCATTGACCATCACATGATCGGCGATCGCCTGTAGTTGAGGTGGAATCCAGGGCTTCGATCCCGTAGCCAATACGATGCGTTCGGCCCTTAACCGGGTGTGATCATCGACCTGCAGCGTCGTGGGTCCAACAAAACGAGCGTGGCCGCGGATGCGCTGTTCTTCGGGGATCTCCTTTGTGGACTCGACGACGAACCCCACAAAGCGGTCCCGCTCTGCTCGCACCCTTTCCATCACTGCCGGGCCGTCGACCTCCCATTTCTCAACATGGACCCCGAACATCTCGCTCTTTTCCACCTCGTGGGCGCTCTCTGCAGCGGCGATCAACAACTTCGACGGCATGCAGCCCACGCGGGCACAGGTCGTTCCATAGGGCCCGGACTCCACGATCACCCAGTCCACACCGGCTTTTTCACACTCCCGCCGGGCATTGAGTCCGGCTGTACCGGCACCGACGATCGCCACTTCCACATCTCGGGTTTTCATCAAACTTTCTCCTCTCAAAATTCAATGCTGCACAGCATTTGGAAACCATCGGACACAACGCTTGGAAAGCTATCAACGCACCGCAACCATGGGCCTTTGAATTTTCAATCCTACCCGTGAAATTCAGGCCATCGAAGGGTAAGTACGAACATCCCTTGTCCAAATGATAGGACACCAACAAGGGGGACTTTACCGATGTCAGCCCGGGCACCTCGGTTTCACTTCTAAAAAATAGCCATGCCGCCGAAAACACAACACCGCCGCGACGATGGCTTGTAGTTTTCAAGTTGACTCCACTGGCTGCTTCGGATCGCTGCTCCAAACAACGGATTGACGGCCCGATTGATCACCACCGGCGAGGCCTCTATTTCAGTCAATTGGCTTCTCGTATAGACTATCAATGGCCTGAGTTTCTCCCTTTTTGTGGTGACACAAGATGATTCGAGTTTCTTATCTCTGCGCCGCTATCTGCGCGTTATGGCTTTCGGCCATCGCAATTCCCGCCGGCGCCGCCACGCCCCCCGAACTGCCCGATGTTCCCGACGGGGCATTCGCCGAAGATGCCTATGACGACGGTGAACCACGGGTGGCCAAACGCTTGTTGGTCAACGCCGATTCCGTGCGCGCTGGAGACACCGTGGAGGCCGGTGTGCTCTTCGAAATGGATCCGGGCTGGCATATCTACTGGCGCGACGCCGGTCAGGGTGGCATGTCGACGGAAGTCATCTTCGATGCATCATCTGCGGCACCGGGCCCTGTGATGTGGCCGGAACCGACGGTCTATCATGAAGCCGGTGGGTCGATTATCACCTTTGGCTATGGCGATACGGCCCTGTTATTTGCCGAATTCGAGATCGACGACGACGCACAACACGAGGTGCAGATCAGCGCCGACGTCGACTATCTCGTCTGTGAGGTGGACTGCATTCCGGGCCGTGCCGCACTTACCCGAACACTGCGAATTGCCGACGAAACGACAGCCGCCAACGACGGCTCCCGGAAGTTTTTCGAAGAGGCCATCGCCGCTGTGCCCCGTCCACCGGAGCAGACCGGCGTCGATGTCGAGGTGCGCTACTCCCACGCCCCCATTGAAGAATCGGATCAATTTCGCGTCGAGATCACTGCCATCGGCTGCATGGAGACCGATGAGCCCGATTGTGTCGAATTGGATGCGCCTCCCACTGAACCGGCCGACGCATTGGTCTACGATCGCATCGACACCATCAGCTTCGACGTCGCCCGCGCAAGTCCCCACCCCGACGCTCATTCGGGTTGGTTTATCGAGGTCAGCGGGCGAGCGAGTCGTGATTCCTTCGACGGAGACAGGCGCTTTCGCGGCGTCCTCCGGCTGCGCGATGCCGACGGACAACCACTTCCCACCGCCGTCGATGAACTCTTCCCTCGTACCGAATCCCAACAAGCCAAAGCCCTGGTCCTCGGCGACGGACACGCCGTCGCTGACGAGGCGAGTCCTCAAGAACCGACGACGCCCGCCCAATCCCCGCTGTCACTAGGGTATATCTTATTGCTGGCATTTTTGGGCGGAGCGCTTCTGAATCTGATGCCCTGTGTCTTTCCCGTACTGGCCATCAAAGTCTTCGCCTTCGTCAATCTCGCTCACGAAGAGCGCCAAAGCGTCTACGCCCACAGCGCCACCTATACCGCCGGTATTGTCGCTTCCATGCTGGTTCTCGCCGCCGCCGTCATAGCCCTGCAAATGGTGGGCACCCAGGTCGGCTGGGGATTTCAATTTCAGGAGCCCGGTTTTATCGCCGCCGTCGGTGCCGTATTGGTCATCTTTGCCCTCAACCTCTTCGGCGTCTTCGAGGTCACCCTCGATCCCGGCAAATTGCAACAAGTCGCCGACGCCCCAGCCAGTCACCGCAGAAGTTTTGGCGAGGGCGTTTTGGCTGTCGTCCTCGCCACTCCCTGCTCAGCACCATTTTTGGGTACCGCCGTCGGCTTTGCCCTCGCCAGCCCACCCTGGATTATCGCATTGACCTTCACTGTGCTCGGCCTGGGATTGGCCGCTCCCTTTGTCCTCTTAACCCTCGTCCCCGGGGCCGCGCGCTTTTTACCGAAACCGGGCCCCTGGATGGCTCATTTCAAACAATTATTGGGTTTTGCCCTATTGGCGACGGCCATCTGGTTGGTCTGGCTCATCGGACAGATGGCGGGCACCGCCGGTATCACCCGGCTTTTGATCTTTTTACTGAGCTGTGGCTTGGCAGCCTGGATTTTCGGACTCCTTCAATTCAGATCGACACGAGCTCGTCGTCTGGGGCTTGCCTTCGCCCTTGCTATTGTGGTGCTCAGCGGTGTTTTCACATTGCAATTCGACGATGTGTCGACATCGAAAGCAACGACCGACGACACTGATGACACCGTCATCGCCTGGATTGAGTGGAGCGAAGAAGCTGTCCAGGCCGAACTCGACGCCGGACGACCCGTATTCGTTGACTTTACCGCCGATTGGTGCATCACCTGTAAGGTCAACGAGGCCAATGTCCTTGAACACCGACGGGTGGTCGACGCCATCGACAAATACGACGTCGCTATGTTTATGGCGGACTGGACACGTCGCGACGACCACATCCGCGCCAAGCTCGCGGAGTTCGGAAAGGCCGGCGTTCCCATGTACTTGCTGTACACCCCGGACGCACCCAATGACCCCGATGTACTACCCGAATTACTCACCCGCGACATGGTCATCGACGCATTCCAAGAAGCGGCCCCTTGAACCCTAGCTGATTGCCAATTACACCCCTAGTGGTGCCCGAACCTGTTCACATTCCACTCTTGAATTCAAAGACAAAGGACCAACTCATGAAATCCCGCACATGGCCCATACTCCTCGCCTTCATCGCCACCGGCGTCCTCGTGAGCGCTTGCGATGACGAACAAGCCGAAGCCGAAGCCGAGGCCGAGGAGGCGATCGAAGAATTGACCGAAATCCTGGAGCAAGACGAAAATCCGGACGACGAAGAAGCGGCCGCCGAAGCTCCCGACGAGCCGGTCATCGGCGAGCTCGCCCCCGACTTTACGCTGGTCGACGAGCAAGGGGAAAGCCACACTCTCAGTGACTACCGCGGCCAAACGGTGGTCCTGGAGTGGTTCAATATTCCCTGTCCCTACGTGGTTCGACACTACGAAGAACAGACCTTCGGAAATATCATCGACGAATTCGGCGGCCTCGACGAGCTGACCTGGCTCGCCGTCGACACCACCTGGGACAACACCCCGGAAGACACGCTGGAGTGGAAGGAAGAGACCGCCGATATTCGCGACTATGACTATCCGGTGCTCCAAGATCCCGACGGCGAAGTTGGCCGTCTTTACAACGCCCGAACCACACCCCATATGTTCGTCATCGACGAAGAGGGAATCCTCCAATATATGGGTGGCATCGACGACGATCCCCGGGGCCGCGAGGACGTCGAAGACCGTCAAAATTACGTCGCCCAGGCCCTCACCGCGATCACCGCCGGCGAAACCGTCGACCCCAGTGAAGCCGAACCCTACGGATGCACCGTCAAGTACGACGAGGATAGTTGAGCAGTATAAGTGAATGAACAACATGCCCGGACGAATTCGATCGTCCGGGCATTTTTTGTCCTGCTGTTTCGCAATCGAGTACCGACGGAGGTGGATCACACCCCTGTCATACAGCGCGTTGTATGTCGTCTTTCGCCTTGGCGTAGGCTTGCGACAACATCTCGTCGGTAGCGAAGACATCGACGATCTCGGGAGCGGTCATCAAATTCTCCAACCAGTGATGAACGACCTGCGAGTCACTGGAGACCGGATTCTCGATGACCGTCTTGGTCAACCGCTCCACCAGCCGATCGCGTACGAGGCGGGAATCAAGGGTCAATTCGATGAGTTCTTCGTCGTGCAGATTTTTCAGAAAATGGCTCGCCAAGTCGTATACCGCCTGCCAGGGAGCATCGGTATCGGGTTCCGGTATTCGCGCCGGCTCCGGAGTGGGCTCCGGCTCCGGTGCCGACTCTCCCGGCTCCATCAGCGGTGAAAGCATTGACGGTATCGACGTGGAAGCCTCCCCGTCGCTCTCTTCATCCTCGTGGGCCACGTAATACTCGTCCATCCCCGTCACCGCGGCGTCGATTTCGGCATACGCAAAGGACGCCCACGCCGAATTTGGAAGCTCCAATAATTCGGCGAATTCCACGGCATTGTCCATCAACTCCTCCCACAGCGCCTCACCGTCTCCGAGATATAAAAGGGCGTCCAGATCTGGCTTTGCAACGTCCAATAAGGCCGCCAATTCGCCGACATCAACCCCGCTCATCTCGTGCTCATCGACCTCCCAGATGCACTGGTAGCGAAAGATCGGCTCCCCCTCTCGACAGACCATAAACGACCACTGATGGTCGGCAGCAAAGACGTAATGGACGATGAGTCCTTGCCAAGCCTGCATCGCCACAGCC
>SKPJ01000029.1 GCA_007119595.1 Myxococcales bacterium | reverse complement strand
GTGACACTTTCCCGGTGGAGGTCTTGATGAAATCGCCGCCGGCGTCGATGGCGATCTGACTGGCGAGCCGAATATTGTCATAGGTCTGCAATTCGCCGGTCTCCAAAATCACCTTTAGATGGGCGTCGCCACAGGCCTGTTTGGTGGCCGCGATCTCGTCGTAGACCCGGCCGTATTCACCGGCCAAAAAGGCTCCGCGATTGATGACCATATCGATCTCGTCGGCTCCCAGGGCCACCGTATTTTCTACCTCTTTGACCCGCTCCTCGATGCTGGCCTGTCCACTGGGAAAATAGGTCGCCACGGCGGCGATATTGATATCGGTACCCGCCAACTCCTCGACGGCCACGGGCACCATCGGCGGATATACGCAGACCGCTCCCACGGTGGGCAACTCGGCATTTGGCATCGGTCGCCGCGCCTTGCGGCAGAGCATGCGCACCTTGCCCGGCGTGTCTTGACCCTCCAGGGTCGTCAGGTCGATCATGGAGATCACCAGTTTTAACCCCGCTGCTTTGGCGGTGGTCTTGATGCTTCGTTGTTTGAATTTTGCGGCCCGCTCGTCGGCGGCGATCTTGTCGATCGACGGGACGCGAGGCACGACATAATCGGTGGCCATGATCTATCCGGCGAAAAAGATACGGTTCAAAGCGCTTTGACTGGCGCGAAAGTAACGGAGTCCCACGGGGCTGGCAAGGCGGGCCAAAGGCTCTCACTCGCCGCGACTGTCCACACATCCAACTTCGGCACTCGTTGACACTTTGCGCGCCCCTTCAGTACTCTATTTTGTGGGATTTTTGTTTCGATGAATGGCGCACTATTTCTGTGCGAATTGTTTCCGTCCCGATGACCGTTGTTTCCCCCGGAGTCTACATGCTCGACGAGGACCCATTTGCCACGGCGGAACAACAGCAACTCGACGAGTTGTCGGAAGCTGTGCTTGACGAAGAGGTGCAACGCACCAGGTCGGATCTTCCGGTGTTGCACGAGATCATCGACGAGTTGTCTGAAGAGGTTGCCCAACGCAGTTGCGTGGGCCTGATCGTCGTCGACACTGTGAATCTGGAGGGCTGGGAGCGCCGCCACGGAGCGACCTCTTTTGCGACCCTGATGGCGCGACTCGCCGAAGCGGCTCGCGAGGGCCGTGGCGATACCATCCGAAGCAACGACAGGCTCTGCTTGAATATGCCCGGCGGCGACACCCTGCTGCTCTTTTTGTCTCAGCCCCGAGATCACAGCGAGAACAGCGTCTCGCCATCGCTGGCGGTGGAGGATGTGATGGCCCGCTTTGAGCGCCAGCTCTTTGAGCCCTTTTCGGCGGCCAAATTAACCTTTCACGAAGCCCTGGACTCGGTTTCCATGGGCAGCGCCCATCTCTTATACAATACCTCCGTCGATCCCCGGCGCGAGATCTATCGCGCCATTCGGCGGGCTCGCGCCGACGCAGCGGTCAATTTTGAGGAAATGCAGCGGCGGCGACAGCGCGTCGTAGGGCATATGATCGCCCATCGAAAGATCGAGACCATGTACCAGCCGATTGTCGCGCTTCCACAGCGCCAGATCGTGGGCTACGAAGCCCTTAGCCGGGCCGACGAGGCCGACTCCGACGAGTTGGGAGTCCATTTATTCGTCGCCGCTGCCCGCGCCGAGCTCGATGGAGAACTCGATCAGGCCTGTCGCACCCTCTCCGTCGATCGACGGCCCACAATCGACTCGGAAAAACAGCTCTTCATCAACTGCCTTCCGCCGACCTTCTTCGAACCCAATCGAGAGCTCAATCAACTCGTCGATCAATGGCTGGCCGATGGACATGACCCGGGACAATTCGTCTTCGAGATCACCGAACAGATCTCCTACGAACAGGCACTGCGAATCATGCCCGCCGTCGAGAGACTCCGCGATCAGGGCTTTTTATTCGCCCTCGACGACGTCGGAACCGGCGCAGCAAACCTTCGATTGCTCGCCGATTTGGATCCCGATTATATCAAAATGGACATCAGCCTGACCCAGGGGATTCACGAAAGTCAGCGCAAGCAGGACCTGGCCCAATACCTATTGGATCTGGCCAACAAAAGTGGCGCTCGACTCATCGCTGAAGGAATCGAAAAAGAAGAAGAGCTCGATACCATCGTGGAACTCGGTATCGAATTGGGGCAGGGCTATCTCCTCGGCAAGCCAAAGCCCGCCGAAAAATGGTTGCAGGAACGCTGATCGCTGAACGCAAAAGATTCCACTAAATCCCGCGTAGGGCGCTATAAGCACTGCATTTTGTGCCAAACCCGACCGGTCGGCGCTTTTCTCCGCGCCCTCCGCGTAGTTTAGCGGTATCTTTCGCGCTCGGGCGTTCAGCGTTTTATGCTTCCGCGTTCAGCGTTTCGTGCTTCACCGTTCAGCGCTCAGGGCGACGCACCCATTCCACCGCCGGGACGCGAGACGTGCTGGACGACCTCGCCCACCTCCGACTCCGATACCCTGCGCGCCAGGTCGGCCTGGGAGACCACTCCGCAGCACTCTCCATTGCTGTCGAGGACCAGGAGCCGACGCAATTGATTGGCCTCCATCATCTCCATCGCCTCTTGATGAGAGGCGTTGGAATCGATCGTTATCGGGTTGGCGGTCATGATATCACCGGCCGTAAACTCCAGTGGATTCTCTCCCACCGCCACCGTCCGGCACGTAATATCCCGGTCCGTGACTGTACCGACGGGGCGTGTCGTTCCCTCGCCGGCAACGACGGGTATCATTCCACAGTCGTAGTCGACCATCATACCCGCCACTTCCTCCAGTGGCATATCGGGCGTACAAGTCGCAATGTCGGTGCTCATTAATTCCTGAAGGCGCATGGTGATTCCCCTGGCTAGAGTGGATAAAGTGCAAAAGTGCATCTGCAGATGCACAGAGGATAAATTAGCCCCCTGCTGTGATATGCCAAATCCAATAACCGACGGGGATGGATCACACCCGCGATAAAAAAAGGGCGACTCCCGGTGGGAAGCCGCCCTTTCGATGACTCAACTACGACTCGAAACTACTCGAGATAAAGGTCGATCTGAGCCGGCTCATCGTCATTGCCGGTGCGCCTGTCCAACTCCTCCACCGAGCATCCCGTTGAACCGCCATTGCGGTCATTGGCCTTGACGACCGGATAGTCCGTGCCGAATTGCTCGACGATTTCCTCTCTGACCTGTGCTGCCCGCTGATTTCGCTCCCGATGATTTTGACGCACCACCTCGGTCGCTTTCAGGCTGTCCTCGACGCTACTGACACAGTCGTGGTGAAATTCGGCAAGAGGCATCGCCTCACTGCACAAATCATCGATGGAAAAACCCTGATGATCGGCGATGAGAGTCGACGTCGCCGATCGCATCAGGGGATGGACTTCCGTGGTATTGGTCGTATTGTCGACGTTGTCGAAGAGCACGGCGGCGCCGACGATTTCGACGGCGGTCAACCACTTGCCATCGTCGAGACGATCGAGGCAGCGATTGTAGCGGTTTCGAAGATTGTCAAACCGCTTCAGCGCCTCGTAGCGCTCCAGGGCCGAAGAGTCCTTATTGGCGTGGGCGAACTCGACAAACAATCCGGTGTGCAGCGTCTCACAGGTCGTGGGAGACATCGCAAGGGATCGAACGTAGAGCTGTCGCGCCTCGTCGAGATGCATATCCCGCGGCTCCCACAATCCGGCCCAGGCCAGATTATTGGCCATGACTCCGTTTCGATGATGGGAGACGGAATCCATTCCCCGGCGCAGAGTTTCGATCGCCTCGGAGTGTTCCTCCAACACGATCTGGTGATATCCCTTGAGATTGTAGAGCACTTCCGATTGGGGATGATGCTTCAGGCCCTGGCGGGCGGCATCGATCACCAACTGCGACTCGTCCTGTTGATCGTAGCAATAGGAGTAATTGACCCAGGCAAATTCGGACCAATCTGCTCGATCTGCACCGAATCGCTCGGCGACATGGTCGCAGGCCGTAGAGCGTAAGGTGCTGTCGCTATCGGTGGTGGGGGACTCCGAGATGGTGACGACGTCAATTTTGTCGTCGGAATCCGTCATGCAGGTGAAGATCGTGGTGCCGAGCACCGTGAAAAAATACAGCGAGACGACGGCCACTGTGGCCGGCGCTGCGCTGGTTAGGATCGTCCGTGGGGTGATGGCCATAACCAAATTCTCCTTGTTTCCTCCGAGGGAACCGCGACTCGCCGATGGCGCTCTTCTTAAAGTAATGGAAATCGCCGACCAGCACAAATCAATATACGCCCATTCCGGGGGCCGATCGCCGATGGCATCTACGCCTTGAACCTAACCGGGAATAATCGGAATTCCAGTTTGGTCATTCAGGCAATGCCCGGTGAGAGCCGGAAATCCTCACCACCTCTCGCCGGTGCTTAAGCGACGATTTCCCTGTCGCTAATCGTCGACGATACGAAGGGATCGCCTCCCGTTGGCTGCTCGCACCACTACCAATTTTCGAAACAGCGATCAGCGCAGATTTTGTTCCCTCACCCCCTTTGCACGACCCTCTATTTTTTTTGTTTTCGATCGAGCCAATCCTCGATGGTCCGCTGGCGACCGCGGGCCACTCCCAGGGAGCGATCGGGCAAATCATCGGTAATGACGCTTCCGGCTCCCACATAGGCCTGCCGCCCCACAGTGACGGGAGCCACCAGAGACGAATTGGAACCGATAAAGGCCCCGGGACCGATCTCGGTCTGTGATTTTTTCTCCCCGTCGTAATTGCAGGTGATGGTGCCGGCCCCGATATTGGCCTCTTCGCCGACATGAGCATCTCCCAGATACGTCAGATGACCGGCCTTTGCTCCGTCGTCGAGTCGGGCTTTTTTGACCTCCACGAAATTTCCGACCTTGCAGCCACGACCGATGTCGGCGCCCGGGCGAAGATGGGCAAAGGGCCCGATATTGGAGCCGTCGTCGACCCGTCCATCCGTGATATAACAATGGGCCTTGAGGTGTACCCCGGCCCCGATGGACGCGTCGCGAACCACACAACCCGGCTCGACGGTGGTACCGGAGTCGATACTCGTGCAGCCGGCGAGCGTGACGTCGGGATATAATACGACATCGGAGGCCAATTCGACCTCCGTTTCCACAGTCGTTCGCTTCGGATCAATAAAGGTCACACCTCGCAGCATCCACTGACGGTTGATACGACGGCGGGCGAAGTCGGTGGCCCTCGCCAGATCGACGCGGGTATTGACCCCTTGAATCAACTCCGGTCGATCGACGCTCCAGCCAAAAACTCCTCCTTGCCCGGCGCCCAGGGCGATGAGGTCGGTCAAATAATACTCATTTTGGGCATTGTCTGCCGGTCGATCCATGATCGCCGCCAAAGCGTCGGCCAGAAACGTGGTCTGGACCAGGTAGATCCCGGCATTGATCTCACGGATCTTTCGCTGTTCGCCGGTGGCATCGGCGTATTCGACGATGGCCTCGACACCGCCGCTACGGCCGCGGACGATTCTTCCGTAGCTGGCCGGATCGTCGAGTTCGGCGGTCATCACCGAGACAGGCGCTCCGGAGTCGATGGCGGCCTCAAAAAAAGAGCGCAGCGTCTCTGCGTCCATATTCGGCACGTCACCACATAAAATGGCGGTATACTCAAATTCGTTATCCAAAAATTGACGCGCCGACCACACGGCGTGGGCGGTGCCGTTTTGTTCCTCTTGGACCGCCACCTGTAGGGCATCGGCGTCGTCGCGCCCGTCGAGCAAGGCTTGCACCTCGTGGCGCTGATGGCCCAATACGGAGACCACCCGCTGGCAGCCCGAGCCGCGGGCGGCGTCGACGACATGGCCGATCATCGGTTTGCCCAACAGCGGGTGGAGCACCTTGATGGTCTCCGATCGCATTCGAGTGCCCAAACCGGCGGCCAAAATAAAGGATTGAATCGAGGGCGTCGAAGTCATGGAATTCCTCGGTCAGTGCGCACCGGGCACAACAAACCTCGATGCCCGACGGCATTCGAATTAGCGGGATTTATTCGGCTTGTGAAACCGGCTCGGTGGTCTCCGAGCCGTCATCGCCCTGGTGGTCGACAGATTCGGGCTCCTCGTCGCGCCCAAAGGATCGGCGCAATCGCAGTGGATAGCCCCGGTCCTCGGGCCCCACAGCGTAGGCCAGAGGAGTGCGGGCATCGGCGGTGGCCCTTTGAAACGCCAATTCCTGGGCCACCTGGGGATCCGTGACCGCCACCTCGCCGTAGATCTCCTCGAATTCCTTGACCACCATATCGAACTCCGCGCAGGCCCGGGCGGTCACCGATTTTTTCTTTCGATAGGGCAAAAAGCTGGACTTGAAACCGTCGATCATCAGCTTTCGCAAATCGCCGATATTGAGGTCGTAATACTGCACGGCTCGACAGAACTCGTCGGTCACCGACGTATCGGTGACCAGTCGATTGTCGGTGTTGATGGTGCATCGAATTCCATAGGACATATAAAAGGGCAGTGGATGGGATTCGAAGCTTTTGCAGGCCCGGGTCTGCACATTGCTCGTCAAACAGACCTCCAATGGGATGCGGTGGTCGTTGATATAATTGAGCAAATCGCCATCTTCGCGAAGGCGGGTGCCGTGACCAATTCGGTGTGCCCCCCCCATGTGGATGGCCTGATGGATGCTCGGTGGGCCATAGGCCTCTCCGGCGTGAATCGTCAAATTGACGTTATTATTTCGCACCAGATAAAAGGCCTCCCGGTAGTCTTTGGCCGGATTGTTGGCCTCGGCGCCGGCGAGGTCAAAACCGACGACGCCTTTGTATTTAAAGGCCACGCACAACTCGGCCATGCGCAACGAGGCCTCGGGGGTCATGTGGCGAATGCCGCAGATGATCTGCCCACTCATCAGTCCGTACTGGCGCTTGGCCTCCCGAAGCCCCTCTCCGACAGCCTCCACGATCACCGGATAGGAAAGCCCCTTTCGGGTATGCAACAACGGCGAGTAGCGCACCTCCATATATTTGACGTTTTCGCGGGCGGCGTCTTCCCCCAACTCAAAGGCAGCGCGGTACAGGGCTTCCTCGGTCTGGAGCACGCTCAAGGTGACGTCGAAGGCCTTTAGATAATCGGTCAGATCCTCGCAGATCGCCCCCATATTGATATTGCGGGCCAATTCCTCTTCATCGGCCGGATCACCGGGCAAATCGACGCCCTGATCTTCGGCCAACTCCAATATGGTGCCCAACCGAAGACTCCCGTCGAGATGGACGTGGAGATCGGTTTTGGGAACACGCTCGATAAATTCACGGGTTATTTTCATGATCGCGCCAGTTTCAAATGATAATAAAGCCGCCTCGCCGGTCGGATTGGAGGCCAGGGGACAAGAATTGGCAAACCATAAGCGCGACACACCCAAATGTCGAGCTACGGACTGGGATAGGTGTGATTCACCCCCACTGGGATCGCTGACTGTATGGAAAAAATGAGACGGGGCGGTTATTCCCGTCTCGTTGCGACATCAGGCCTCGACGACCTCCGCCTCAAAGCCCGCTTCGCGGAGCATGACCGCGTCATCCGATTCGCCCTGACCGGAGGTCGTTAGATAACCGTCGGTGAAAAAGGAGTTGGCGGCGTACAAGGCCATGGGCTGCATCGAACCCAGGACCACTTCACGTCCACCGGCGACGCGGACGTCCGTGGAGGGATGGACGAATCGAAACATGGCCAACGCCTTGAGGCACTCCTGCGGACGGGGCGGATCGCTTCGGTCCAGCGGAGTCCCCGGCCGGGGATTTAGAAAGTTGACCGGCACCGACTCCACCTCCAATTCGCGCAGGGTAAAGGCCAGTTCCACCCAGTCGTCTTTGTCCTCTCCCATGCCGATGATGCCACCGCAACAGGCCTCCATGCCGGCTTGTTTGGCACGGGTCACCGTGGCGACGCGATCCTCGAAGGAGTGGGTGGAGACCAGGTTTGGAAAATGGCGGCTCGACGTCTCCAGATTGTGGTTGTAGCGATCGACACCGGCTTCGGCGAGCTTTTCAGCCTGTCCTTCCTTTAAAAGTCCCAAGGAGGCGCAGACGTCGAGATCGTAATTCTCTTTTATCTGGCGTACGGCGTCACAGATCCGGTCCACCTCACCCCACGTCGGGCCCCGGGTGGCGGTCACCATGCAATAGGTCACCGCTCCCTTTTCGTAGGCTTTTTTCGCTCCCTCCAACAACTCTTCGGTGGACTGCATGCCGTATTGTTCGACGTCGTTATTGTACTTCATGGATTGGCTACAAAAGGCGCAATCCTCGGGACACACACCACTTTTTGCATTTTGTAGGACGTGGACTCGCACCTTGTTTCCGTGATGATGAGCCCGCACCCGGTAGGCGGCATGAAGCACCGCCAATAGCTCCGTATCGGGGGCGTCGACAATGCTCTTTGCCTCCTCGCGGGTGATCCTGTGACCATCGATTACGCGGTCGGCCAATTCGTTCCAATTCATCATTTACTCCAACTGTAAATATGGTGCGTATTGTGCGGTTTTATGCTGTCAAAGGCCCTCTGAGGGATCATCCATCGTGGGCCTCGGACGAAAGCGGTATGCTCGTCGGCGACATCCGTTCGGGATCGTTGGTCATCATACTGATCGCCCCGTTGTGGCTTTCGCCATCCTGGGGCCGATACCACATCGTGAGTTCGTGGGACTCCAATGATTCGAGGACGAATTCACCGGTGGGCCAATTTCTCCCCGGTGAAAAGGCGTCGGAGCCAAAAGCATTGAGCTCCACGTCCCAGATGTGCAGATCTTCGTCGCCGATATTGGTAAAGATCAACGTCTTCTCCTCCTCCTCACCGGGTCCCACGGACGCTGAAAACTCGAGCCGGACCGGATCGACATGGAGCATCGGCTCCTCGCTTTCGACTTCCAACTGCTCTTCTTCCTCTTCCTCCGGTTCCAGATTGGCGATTTCCTCGTCCTCCTCATCACCACATCCGGCCACGGACAAACCGAAGACCACGACCAATCCCATCACTACCGCCCAACCGATCTGCTCACGTTTTCTCATCACTCATCCGACCCAGTGTTGTTGAAAATCGACGGATCAAAAACTCCATCTCGCCATTCGCCAATGATTTGCGCGTCGACCCTATCAAGATCTGCGTTTCGTGACGACTGCCCTTTGGGATGTGGGTGTGATCCACCTCCGTCGGTTCTCGGTTGCGAAACAGCAGGACAAAGCTGGCTGTGTTGCCTCGGTCTTGCGGTGGCGTTGCCACAGCTGCGACCTCCCGCCTTGCCAGACTTTG